>CALKWL010000418.1 GCA_938004235.1 uncultured Gammaproteobacteria bacterium | reverse complement strand
GACTGAACGCTGCGCGTTTTTAGTGGATAACCTGGATTTGCCAGAGGCCGCGCAATTTGAGGACGCGCGGTGGGAGCACTTCCAACTTGAACATTTACAAGATGATTCGCAGTTTAGAATCGAAAATAAAAGCCGACAAATTGCCTGGAGCTGGTTGGTGGCCGCCGAGGCTGTGGCCGATGCTATCCTAAATGGCGTTGGCACCATCTTTCAGTCTATCAATCTGGGTGAGGCCCAGGAAAAGATACGCTACGCGCACAACGTTCGCTATGCCCTACCCTCTTCAATGCGACTGAAGCTCATCACCGACAACAAGCAGGAACTAGAGTTTGATAACGGTGCGCGGCTCATCTCCCTGCCCGGCAATCCTCAGCGTGGCAAGGCCCAGATGAATGTGGTCTTTGATGAGTTTGCCCACATCCAAAAGGACGCAGCGGTCTATACGGCCGCTCTGCCGGTGGCGACAAAGGGAAATCGGCGCATCCGGGCAGGCTCTTCCCCAATGGGCGCCAGCGGCCGTTTCTGGGAAATCTTCACCGAGCAGCTACGGCCGTACCCAGGCTACCGACGCAAAAGGACGCCGTGGTGGGAAGTTCAGGCATTCTGCAAGAATGTACGCGAAGCGCGACATCTGGCTCCGGCTCTGGAAACATCGCAGCGGGTAGATCTGTTTGGCAATGATCGCATCAAGGCGATCTACGCCAATATGCCAGAGGATGATTTCAAGCAAGAATACGAATGTGAGTTCGTAGACGAGTCTACTGCCTGGATTACCTGGGATGAAATCAAGGCCAACCAGCAAGCCCACAGTGGACACATCATTATGGCCGCTGGCAAAAATGATGCTATCGATCAGGCATTGGCTGCCATTGATCAATTGGCCGAGTTGGTCGGCAGCGGCGAAGCAGAGGGTGCATTTGGTGCGGGTTACGATGTCGGCCGTACCCGTAACACCAGCGAGCTGTATCTGGTCGGTATCTCGACACTAAAGAGCTACCCGCTGCGCCTGGCTATCACACTAGACAATTGCGATTTCGATAATCAGCTTGACGTGCTCACCAAGGCGCTGAAGAAGCTACCCATCTTAAAAATACTGATCGATCAGAACGGCATTGGGCGAAATTTAGCCGAGAGTGTTATGAAGCGATATCCTACCAAGGCCGAGGGCGTTGACTTTACCAATACGACCAAAAAACTGTGGGCGACAGAAGGCAAAATGCTTTTCCAACAGCGTCGGGCACCGATACCAGTAGACCGCGCTCTTGCCTACCAGATTCATAGTATCAAGCGACAAATAACGGCCGCTAAAAACATGGTATTTGACACAGAGAAAAACGAGAAGCATCATGCAGATAAATTCTGGGCGCTAATGCTGGCCCTGACGGCAGCCAAGACCACACCGCGCCGCGCAGGCACTTTCGCCAGCGGCAAATCAAAAGGCTGGCAGCCGAAAGCCTGATCAGGCGAGGACAAAGTGAGGTAACTATGGCAGGATTATTTGACACCACCCAGCTCGGCGCATGGCTACGGCCGCGCCCACCCATCACCGAAACCAACGCAGGCCGCGCCCACGGCGAGGGTAAGCAGGCTGTTTCCCCCACCCCGGCCTTTCGGGCAATGGCGGGCGGCCGTGTCTCGGTAGACCGTTCGTACGATGGCTTCACCACCACGACGACTATTGAAGCGCCGCCGGACGCCGACAGCGCCTGGCGCACACTCAACCTGGACCGCAAAACGCTGGATCGCCTTTCCCCTGCCCGCCTGCTGGAGCTGCTGGTGGATTTATCACCAGAGGTCAGCGCCGGTTTGTGGAACTGGCTGCGGCTGTGTAATCCGGGCTGGACCGTAACCGCCTGCCGCCCTGGCAGCGACGAGGCCGACGAGCGGGCTACCGACATCCTAAAAACGTTTCTGAGCAGCTTGCCCGGCCCGTACGACGAGCCGTTGAACGTCCCGGCCGACACCATCATCAATCAGCTCTTCATTGGCGCGTTCCTGCGCGGGGCGTTCATGGCCGAGCTGGTGCTCGACGAAAACGGCCGTTTCCCCCTCAACATCGCCACGCCAGACCCGTACAGCGCCCGCTTTGCCAAGGTGAAGCGCGATCAGCTGGGCACGGTGTGGCAGCTTGGCCAGTTCCAGGGGCAAAAATGGACGCCGCTGGACCGGCCGACCGTGCGCTATGTGCCCATCGACCCCGCCCCTGGCAAACCATACGGCCGGGCGCTCGTTTCTCCGGCGCTGCACACCACCCTGTTTTTAATTGGCATCTTGCATGACCTGCGGCGGGTAGTAGCCCAACAGGGCTGGCCGCGCATCAATCTGGAAGTGGATTTTGAAGCGCTGGCCCAAATGGCTCCGGACGACGCCAAGCCCGGCACTGAAGAATTTGAGAACTGGGTAACGGCCATCATCAGCGAGATTGAGAGCGTGTACAGCCAGCTAGAACCAGACGACGCCTATGTGCATGCCAGCACGATCAAGGTCAACGGCAACGTCGGCACGCTCAGCGCGCAGTCGCTGGGCATGATTGACAGCCTCATCACCAAACTAGAGCGCATGGCCACGCGGGCCATGAAACAAATGCCGCTGCTGCTGGGCATCGACGAGAGCACCACCGACGCCAACGCCAACCGGCAGTGGGAAATCCAAGCGGCCGGTATCAAAGCGATTCAGCATTTGTGCGAGCAGATGTTGGAGCGCCTGCTGGGGCTGGCCTTGCAGGCGCAGGGCATCCAGGCGACGGTGAAATTCCGCTTTGCCGAGCTGCGCGCGGCCGAGATGCTGCGCGAAGACCTGGAGGCACGCGGCCCGGTGCGCCTG
>CALKWL010000417.1 GCA_938004235.1 uncultured Gammaproteobacteria bacterium | reverse complement strand
TCGCTGAGGGCTGTGGTTTATAGGTGATAAAATTGGGGTGGGTCTTTTTTTTCGGAAAGGGCGCACAGAGCAAGTTTAAAGAACTGTTTGCGTCGTTAATCATGCTCATCTTCAGGTTGTACCGGTCTGGAAAAGCATCAAAGCGCTTGTTGTAGAGAATCGGCCGAACTACGTGTGGAAAGACACTAAAGTATCGGAAATCGAAGATCGTCTCGGTGATGCAGAATATTTGTTTTGTAGCGACGATTTCGGAGGCCAACGCCGAGGGCTATCATCGATATTGAAAGAGCCAGAGTCGCAATTTTTTAGGAAAGTGATTGCCTCTGCCGTCGGTCTGAATGATTGGTACGACTACAAGAAATTCCCGTTTGAGGAAATGTCCAGCGATACTGCCACCCGCTTGCGTACATGCTTCTCTTTCGTTGATGTGGCGACTTGAGGTCATGGCTAATGAAACTTCTCAAGCGGCAGAGGGTACGCCAGAATCCGCTCCGCGACTGACCGGAGAAGGCCCGGATTCCAAACCAGCAATCTGGAACCCGGGCGACCCAACTGACGGGAAGGATAAGTATGAGTTCGCTAGCGGATATCCATTGATCTGCCGGATTGAGATATTTATTGAAGCGATGTATTTGGTTGGACTTATGTTGCTTGCAGCCTACCTTGTTGCTTGGTATGTGGCAGGCTCATTTCCATTGGTTGCTCTCGGGAATCGAGGTGATGATTTGCCTAAGGCTCTGCACCAGCTAGTTGCATTTCCCATTGCCGGACTTATGGGTGGCACCATGTTTGGGCTGAAATGGCAATATAGGGTTGCTGCGCGGGGATGGTGGCATAAAGATAGAAGGGTTTGGCGGATATGCTCGCCGTGGCTTTCCGCGGCACTTGCCATGATGATTGGCATTGCAATTGACGGAGGATTACTTGGCGTGTCGTTTAGCCGCGATGCTACGAATGCCTCATCGACGCTGCTGAGTATTGGTTTTGTTACCGGATATTTTGCCGACTCTGCACTGGCGAAGCTCCAAGATATTGCTTCCGTTATTTTCAGTACGAAATCCGATCCTTCAAAATAGCCCGTGCTGCCTTGAAAAATATTGAGCCCGCGGTCCTGAACTCGATCTGCCTGATATCACTTGGGGGTATGGCCGAGCTAAAGCCGTCGGATGTGACGCCAAGTTTAGTTGGATTAAAGGCAGTCGGTTTGGCGTGTTTGCCGGATGTTTGGGTGCCGCCATTCTGTGTTCTCGATAAAATGCTTGTGGAGCACGTGGTAGCCACCAACGATGTTTCAGTCATCGAATATCACCTCAATACGTTTGATTGGTATGGCGCATCTGAAGCTGACGAACTGATAGTTCGATCGAGCGCCGTTCAAGAAACAATTAACTCCCGTGGTGCGCTTGTCTCCCACCGTTGTTCCAAAGCTCAGTTAATTGAAGCTTTGGCTCGTTGCATACGCGAAACAAGTGATAGCGAACAAAATATCCATTGGTTGATCCAGCCATATGTTAAAGCCGAACAGCAGGGGCATCTTTCGAACGAAAGGCGCATATCGCGGGCTAAGCGCGATTGGCTGCTTGAATTTGAAAGCAATGAGGCTACAGGGCCGCAGGAACCGAAGCCGATAGCTATTAGGCGATGGCGTGAGGGCGCCGATCTATCGATTGCTCCCTTGGTCTGTAGTGCGGCGATCGAAATTGATGGCGTTTTGCGCATTCCAGTGCGCTGGGCTAGTGATCTGAAGCTCCGCCTTCACTTCGAATGGGTTTGGAGCGGAACTCGAATCTACATAGTTCAGTCTGATGCATGCGTTGAGCAAGCGGGAACAAATCCATATGATTTGTTGCCCAAGGCGATTCCATTGGCGCCCACAGAGGAGCTTACATGTTTCCGTCCGGCTACAAAGGAAGATTTCGAGAAGTATCGAAAGCTAAGCAATACAAAGCTCTACACTAGGTTGGGGTATGTTCTGCCCGAATTCTTTGTTCTGGATGATTCAAAATTAATCAATGAATTAATCGTCGGTGACCTGTCCTCTGCCTTAGCCAAAGATCTTCAGGCGCTTACAATACGCCCACTTGTGATTCGAACTGACGGTATTGGTATTCCTTCACAGGATCGTCAGATGCTGCCGCGCAGCGACGAGCTTCGAAGCGTTTCGGCCGTAGTCGAATGGTTTTCATTAAAGCTGCGCGGCGCTTCAGACCAGATCACACAACATTTCGATAAATTGGTGTTTATATGCCATCATTATTTGCCTGCTGCAGCTTCGGCATGGAGTTATGCCGATCCCAATAGGCGTGTCGTTAGAATTGAGGCGCTATGGGGAATCCCGGAAGGAATGTATTGGTTCAGCCATGACGCGTACGAAGTTGATACTGGCGATACAGTCCTGAGCCGTGCCGAAGAAAACAGGGGAAAATTTAGAATATCAAAGAGAGAGCGCTATAAGGAGTGGTATATAGCACCGGATGACGTGGGTGTCTGGCGGGCGCATCGGACTGATCCACAGCATGACTGGAAGGGAACGCTTAAGGATGATTGGCAAGTAGAAATCGCAATTGCAACTCGGAAGATCGCCGAAGAGCTTGGTTATCCTATTAATCTCATGTGGTTCTTGGATTTGCATAAAAATGCCTCCAGCCACGAAATTCTTCCCTGGTTTCACGAAAAGTCGGAATTAGTGAAAGGTGAGCTTAAGGGCTCACCTCGGCACAAATATTCTCATTCGAAAATCGTTGAAATCAGAACAGCGTCTGATTTGAAAATGCTAGCTTCGAAGAATGACCTGCAAGGAATTGGTCGTATTTCCGTTACGCCTTCGGATTCGGATCTTGTCAGAAATCTTAGCTTCTTAGCTGAATTATCCGACATCGCGATAAAAGCGCAAGCCACAATAGAATTGAACGGTGGAGTTCTCTCGCATGTCTTTTATATCTTATCAAGAGCCGGTTGCGCCGTAGAGGTGGTTGATCTTTTCGGTGCAAAGGAAGAAACGCTGGTATTCCGAAAGCTCGTTCGTGACAAGATCCCAGAATCCATTATTAGTAAGGGAGAACACGTAACCCAGTTAACGCTGCGCGGCGAGAATCTGCTGACTGCCTTGAAAGCGAAATTGGTCGAGGAGGCAATGGAGGTTGCTGACTCAATCTCCACGACCGAAATTGTAGAAGAACTTGCCGATGTTCAAGAAGTTATGCATGCAATTTTGAGACACGTAAAGGTTACAAAGGCAAATGTAGAATCCGTGCGTAGGGAAAAGCGGGGTAAACGCGGCGGCTTCGACGCAGCCACTGTCTTGGTTAAGACCTCTGCGCCCGGAAGCTTGGTAGAAACTATTGGTTCGCATATTAATCGTAAAGGCAGCGACGATCTATTTGATACAACTGAATCATCCGTTAATCCCGCATCGCTACTTGAACCAGATATTAGCCTTCATCAAGACTTTAGACTATTTGGATCAAATAGAGAGCGTTTCCTTGAGATTGAATTCCCTGCGGCGCTGTTGTCGTCGGCGCGTCGCGTAACCGAGTTTTCGGTCTCAGGTGCTACTGAGTCTGGTCGAATCGAGATACCGTTGGTGGGTGAGTGGGCGCTGTCGCGTAACGGTGCGCAAATAAGAGTACGCTTATCGCTGCGTGATAAGCCGTTGGAAGACGCTAGCCTTCAAAGTCAATTCGATTTCGACGGTCAGCACAAAAGCTAAAATCTATCAATTTTTCAACCATACTAGAATATGGTTCGCTTGGATAGGAATAAAATCCATTTGGCATTTTTCTAGCCAAGCTGAATTCGAGCTTGCGTTACACCCGCGAATAGACGCTGCATTTTCGAAATCTGAAAGACGATATTCGCTGGCCGAGTTTATACTCTAGTGGGCAGTCGATTGAGATATTCTGGGGTGGGATCGGCTGTTTCTTCGTGGCACCAGATATGATAAGACCGCTGGTCTGGGCAACCAAACTGCCCTCCCGCAGGGTAGTGTCCGCTCCTCAAGCAATGCGCCGGGTCAATGAAGGCTGCGAAGGAACCGTAAGGTTACCGTAGAACATGACTTCTGTAGCTAGTGGCCTGTCTGCCGCCGTTGAGTAGTGCAGCGAGAACTGTACTTCATCGCAGCCGCGGTAGAGCTCGCGAATCTCCGGGCAGTTGTCGTAGGTGACGATCCAAGGCGTCTTCAATTCCCGAACGTAGTCGGCAATTTGCTTGTGGTCTTCGGGGCGGTAATGGTTCCGATATAGCTGGCTACCTTTCTGGTAGTAAGGTGGATCGAGGTAGATTAGGCTACGGAACGGAATTTCTTCATTAATATCGGCAAGCAGAATCAAAGCGTCTTCGTTATATAGCGTGATGTTATCGGCAACGCTGGCTACGTTTTCAATTCGTTCCGCCAGGCTGGTTTTGTTGAATCGTACATCTAGACGATAGGAACCATCCTGACTCTTGCCACCGATGACACCGCCCTTGAGGATGCCTGAGCGGTTAGTTCTGTTAAGAAAAAAGGTGGCAAAGCCGATTTCCGTTTGGCTGAAGCGGTCCGGAGCGGCATGGATTTCCTTTTGCCGGTACCAGTTTTCCATGGTCACAGGGGTTTCCGCGAGCAGTGACAGAAAACGCTCGGTATCGTTCAGCACCGCCCACCAGAATGCGTGTACCGCAGGGTCGAGGTCATTGATGACGATGTGATCTACGTGTCTTTGCGTTAGCAGATATATGGCCGCCCCAGCGCCGCCGGCATACGGCTCGATATACCGGCCATCGCTGATACCGTTATGCCGCATCAATCCAGCTAGCCAAGGTCCTAGTCGTCCTTTGCCGCCTGGATAGCGCAACGGCGACACGAAAGCCCCGCCACTGGGAGTGGCGATGAGCGCAGATGCAGTTTCCATAGGTCTCCTTGGCAGCGAATTGTAGATGACAGCAGCTGATCAGTCATCCGTGTTCACTAAGAAGAAGGAATATAGCCGCAGCTAGGGAAACACTGATTTATTCGTCCACGCCTGGCGCACGGACGAACTGCTCTTGAGATAATGACGGCTATCGATGTTTGACGAGGCAGAACGCAATGCAATCGAGCTTTTCCGACCTGGAGTATGCAGCCAAGAAGAAGCTGACGCGCCGTGATCGCTTCTTGAGCGAGATCGAAGCGATCACACCGTGGGCGGCACTGGAAGCGCAGATAGCGCCGTTCTACCCGAAGGGCGATGGCCGTGGTCGGCCGCCGATTGGATTGAATCGGATGCTGCGCATGTATGTCGCGCAGCAATGTTTCGGCCTCTCCGACGAAGGCATTGAAGATGCGCTCTACGACAGTCAGGCGATCCGCCGCTTCGTCGGCATTGACCTGGCACGGGAGGCGGCGCCGGACGCGACGACCTTGCTCAAGTTCCGCCGCCTGCTCGAGCAGCACGCGCTCACCCGCGCGATCTTCGAGACGATCAACGCTCATCTGGCCGAGCGCGGCCTGATCATGCGCGAAGGCACCATCGTCGATGCGACCTTCATCGCCGCGCCGCCGTCTACCAAAAACAAAGCCAAAGCCCGCGACCCCGAGATGCACCAAGCGAAGAAAGGCAACAACTGGCACTTCGGCATGAAGGCGCACATTGGCGTCGATTCGAAGTCCGGGCTGGTGCACACGGTCATTGGTACGCCGGCCAATGTCAGCGATATCAGCCAGGCGCATGCGCTGGTGCATGGCGAGGAGTGCGTGGTCTTCGGTGACGCCGGCTACCAAGGTGCCCACAAGCGCCAGGAGAACCAGAGATCGACGGCTGATTGGCACATCGCCATGAAACGGGGCAAGCGCAAAGCGCTGGGACAGGACGCGATGGGCATGCTACTGGAGCGATTCGAGCAGCTCAAGGCCAGCGTCCGGGCGAAGGTCGAGCACCCGTTTCATGTGCTGAAGAACCTCTTCAAACACCGCAAGACGCGGTACCGGGGGCTGGCCAAGAACGAGGCGCAATTGTTCTCGCTGTTCGGCTTGGCGAACCTGATGCTCGCGCGCAAACGATTGATGCCGCTCGACGCCCGAGGTGCGTCCTGATGCAGAAATTCGAGGCGAAAACCGCTAAAAATCGCCTTTGCGCGGCGACTCGATGGCAGCCAGGTGCGCAGAGTTGCGGCGGGTTTGATACCGCAGTGCCGATTCCGCTGAACAGAGCTGAATCAGCGATTACTTCAGTGCTTCCTTAGGTCTGGACATTGTCAAAGCGGCGATGATGCCCCCGTCGGTAGCTTCATTGAGTGCGTTGAAAAGGGGGACGTGTTGCGTCCGTCCCGAAAAATACACTGTTCCGCTCCCCCGCGTCATACGCTACGCAGCGAGGAATACAGGACCTTTCTGGAAGCCGTGCTCTATCCGCGGCAACTGCATCCGCGCAAAAAACGCCTCTTTCGACGCATGTTCTCCGCGTAGCTCTAACCCCGGCGAGTACAGAAATTGAAACTACTTGCGGGATGCGGTTGTGCAGATTGCCCTAAGTCTGGGGGGTATGGGGTTTTCTTGTGCAAGGGCGTGCCTGCCTGAGAGTCAGCGCCCCATTCGGGGGGCTATTCATGCCGCCGTGGGCCGTTATCGACGACAAAAAATCCGAACTGGTCTCAGAGTAATCTTGGCAATTTGCTCATATGTCATTACATGCGAGGGCGTTATAGGCTAAGAGTGATACACCATCCGTACGCCAAGTGGCGAACGAACTTCGCAGACCAATCGCAGAGCGAACGCTCGGAAAGTAATGTCCTCTTTCTCCGGTTGAGTAGGTGGAATAGTTCGTTTTGCTTGGCTTCAGGTCCGTCGTGTGACGTTGGTACGCGAGGAGTTTTGAATAGTCAATCCGAATTGCCGGATACAATTTCAAACAACTCGATATTCTTGGACCATTCATGGCAGGAGCTTCCGAAACGCCCCGTGCGCGTTGTTTGTGTATCGACATCGAAACCGCGAGCCAGGACCGGCTGATCCTTAAAGAGCTGGGTGCTTTCCGTCCCGATCTTGATTCACGCTTGAAGCTCTCGGCCAAGGCGCTTGATCTGGCGCCTCGGCTTGATGAAATGACCCAGGGGGCAGCCTTTGTGCTCGGTCATAACGTACTCGCTTTCGATCTGCCGGTGCTCACGGCCTTGCATCCTGGGCTTGAGCTTCATCGCCTGCCGATGGTCGATACGCTTGAAATCTCGCCCGTTGCCTTCCCGCAGAACCCCTATCACCGCTTGGTTAAGGATTACAAGCTGTGCACTACGACGCGCAACGATCCGGTGCGCGACGCCGAATTGGCGTATGAGCTCTTCCTTGATCAGGGTGAAGCGCTTCGGCAACGGGTAGTCGAACACCCCGATGAGGCGATGTGCTTGCACTTTTTGCTCGCGCAGGAAAATGGTAGTGGGTTGGCAAATTTCTTTGCGACCTTGCGCCGCGCCTTGAAACCGTCAGTGTCCGAGGCAATGCTGGCCTGGCATCGCGCTACTGCGGGAAAGGTGTGCATCACCGGCCAGCGCCGCGTTAGCGAGCAGTGGTTGGCAGATCCGGCCTGGCACAAATCGCTGGCCTATGTGCTGGCATGGCTGCGAGTGGCGGGGAGTAACTCAGTGCTGCCCCCATGGGTGCACCTAAATTTTTCCAAGGTTCGAGAAGTGATTTCGGTCCTGCGCGATACGCCATGCGCCAATTCGAACTGCGCGTGGTGTCGCGAACAGCATGATCTCGAAGCGTTGCTGCCTCGCTATTTTCCGGGCATAACCCAGTTTCGGGCAACGCCGGCGGCGGCTGATGGTCGCTCATTGCAGCGCGCCATTGTGGAAAACGGACTTGGCGGACGATCAACGCTGGCCATCCTGCCAACCGGGGGTGGCAAATCGCTATGCTTTCAACTACCGGCTCTTGCACGTTTCTATCGCAACGGCAGTTTGACTGTGGTGATTTCGCCCTTGCAGTCGCTGATGAAGGACCAAGTCGACAACCTTGAAGCTCGCGGGGTGACCTGTGCCGGCTATCTCAATAGCTTGCTCAATCCGCTTGAGCGCCGAGCGATGCTCGACAAACTACGGCTGGGTGATTTGGGCTTGATCTTTGTTGCGCCCGAGCAGTTTCGAAGCACCGCATTTGCCAATGCCCTCAAGTACCGCCAGATCGGCGCCTGGGTGTTCGACGAAGCGCATTGCCTCTCAAAGTGGGGGCATGATTTTCGCCCCGATTACCTCTATGTGTCGCGGTTTATCAAGGCGACTCAGAAGGACGATCCGTCCCCGGTCTTTTGCTTTACCGCAACCGCTAAACCTGATGTCGTCGATGACATCTGCGCTCACTTTGAAAAAATGCTAGGGCTTCAACTCGAGCGACTCGAGGGCGGGGTGAGCCGGGACAACCTTAGCTATGAGGTTCGCTCTGTACCGACGCAAGCGAAGTATGCGGAGGTGCTTCGTTTGTTGCAGGATTCCTTGCGCGAGGAAGGTGGAGCGATTGTTTTTTGCGCACGCCAGAAAACTGTGGAGGAAGTGGCGCAGTTCCTCAACGAGGCAGGCCTCTCATGTGGGCATTTCCATGGTGGGATGGTGCCTGCTGAAAAGCGCGCCGTTCAGGAAGCCTTTCTTTCCGGATCCTTGCGTGTCATTGCTGCGACCAATGCCTTTGGTATGGGTGTGGATAAACCGGATGTGCGTCTGGTCATTCACCTAGATACGCCAGGCTCGCTCGAGAACTACCTTCAGGAGGCGGGCCGAGCGGGGCGCGACCAAGCGCCGGCGCGCGGCATTCTACTGTATGACGAAACTGATTTGGACGTCCAGTTCCGCTTATTGAAAAATTCCCGGCTCAATCAGCACGACATTGGTGCGATTCTCAAGGCATTGCGCACGATCGAACGGAAAGATCGCTGCAATGGCGAGGTCGT
>CALKWL010000416.1 GCA_938004235.1 uncultured Gammaproteobacteria bacterium | reverse complement strand
ACCACCGAGATCTACACTCTTTCCCTACACGACGCTCTTCCGATCTATGCTCTTCGGCAATTTTCTGAATACGCTCGTAAATCACCGGGTCGTGGAACTCTTCCACCACTCCGGTTTTCACGCAAACGATATGATCATGCTCGCCTTTGGAAATCAGCTCGAACACCGCCTTGCCGCCTTCGAACTGGTGACGGCATACGATTCCCGCCGCCTCGAACTGCGTGAGCACGCGGTAAACGGTGGCCAAACCGATGTCCTCGTCGTTATCCAGCAGCAGACGGTAAATATCTTCCGCAGAAAGATGCTGATCGGCGTGCTGTTCCAGCAGCTCAAGAATGCGTACGCGCGGCAAAGTCACTTTCAAACCGGCTTTTTTGAGGTCATTCACTTCCATGGGCAGTCCTTGAAACGATTAAATAAGGTGATTCTTGAGTCGCAAACCGGTACGTGTTGATGCCGCATCTGTTCGGAAATAGTAGATGCAAACCAGCTTGAAGTGTATTTTATCGCGAATATCTTCACAGCCCGTTACACAAGACCATGCAACACGCGCGCCTTTTCCTGCTTACCGCCGCTCTACCCTGCCTGCTGAGCGCCTGCGCCAGCAGCTCCATGCCGTCTTTTCTTCAACCTTATCAAATGGATATCAACCAGGGCAATATTCTCGAAGATGAGAACATGGCGAAGCTCAAGCCGGGCATGAGTAAGGAGCAAGTGCGTTTCCTGCTGGGTACGCCCATGCTTGACGACATGTTCCATGCTGATCGCTGGGATTACATTTACTTCCACAAAGCAGGTAAGAACGCGCCTGTGCAACGCAAATTCGCCCTGTTTTTTAATGCCGACGGCAGGCTGGATCGCTCTGAACCGCCGCTGGCCGAGTTGCCTACGCTCCCCTTGACAGGAAGCTGAAAAACTCATCCATGTGTTGTTCAGCCATACCGAGTCCGCTTCCTGCCCGGACTCGGTATTCGCAAATCAATCGCTTTGTGATTGCTCTGCGTGCGGGGCATCCATGTCCCGCCCTGTAAAAGCCCAGCTCAAACAGCGCTTCCTTATCCGCCGCCCTTCTTGAGCTTCTTGCCTTCTTCGGCACGCTTCTGGCGCACGGCCTTGGGGTCGGCGATTAGCGGACGATAAATCTCCACCCGATCGCCTTCGCGCAGCTCGCGCTGCGGCGGCACGACTTTGGCAAAAATGCCCAGCTTGCTGCCGCCCAGATCCAGTTCAGGGTGACGCGCAAGCAATCCCGAACGTTGCACGGCCTGTTCTGCCGTCGTGCCCTGCGGCACCTCGATGCGCAACAAAGTTTGTCGCTCCGGCAAGGCATACGCGACCTCGACCTCAATCAGTTCAGGCTCGGTCAACGCGGATCGGAGCGTTTCAGACGCGGCGGCCATAGACCTGCTCCGCACGGCGCTGAAACGAGCGCACCATTTCACCGGCAACCGTGGTAAATACCGGACCGACCGCAAACTCAACCAGTGCGTTGGTAAACTGAAACTCCAGATCGAGACAGATCTTGCAGCCGCCCTCACCCAGGGGGGCGAAACGCCAGAAGCCGTGCAAGTGTTTAAACGGCCCATCGACCAAACGCATTTCGATCATTTTGTCACGCTGCAAAAAATTGTGCGTGGTAAAGGTCTTGCGCAACGCCCCCTTGCTGATGGTTACGCTGGCAATCACCTCGTCCTCCGAAGTTTGCCGCCGTCGAGAATCGCTGCACCAGGGCAGGAAGTGCTGATAGGCTTCAACCGCGTCCACCAGGGCGAACATTTCACTCGGGGTGTAAGGGACGATGGCCTCGCGGTGCAAACGGCTCATCCGATCAGCCCAAGGCCGAACAGAAAAATCACCACAATCCCCACGGGTGCGACATAACGGGTCAGGGTGCGCCACAAGGCGTACCCGCGCGGCGACATGCCCAATTCATCGAAACTGGACTCACGACGCATCATCCAGGTGGCAAAAATGGCAATCAGCAATCCGCCCAGCGGCAGCATGATGTTTGAAGTTGTGAAGTCCAGCAGCTCGAAAAAAGTTTTGCCGAACAGCTTAAGCTCGCTCCAATAGTTGAATGACAGCACCGAGGCGATACCAACAAACCACGCCGCCAGCCCCAACAACACCCCTGCACGTACCCGCGTCCAGCCGCGCTTTTCCACCATATGCGCCAAGGCTGGCTCGATCATCGAAATTGAGGACGTCCAGGCCGCCAGGGTCAACAGCGCAAAAAACAGTGTTCCGATCAATACGCCCAACGGCATCTGGCCAAAGGCGATCGGCAAGGTCTGAAACACCAGACCCGGCCCCGCCGAAGGCTCCAGGCCATTGGCAAACACCACGGGATAAATCGCCAGACCCGCCAATAACGCAATGGTTGTGTCGGCAGCCACAACCAATAGCGCCGTCTGCGCGATCGACACGTTCTCCGGCATGTACGAGCCGTAGGCCATAATCAGCCCCATGCCGATACTCAACGTAAAGAATGAATGTCCCAGCGCCACCACCACTGAATGCGTCGTGATCTTGCTGAAATCAGGAGCGAACATAAAGCTGAATGCCTCATTGAAATGCCCGGTGCTCAAGCCATACCCCACCAGCAACAGCAAAATCACGAATAGCGCAGGCATCAACAGCACCGTGAAGGCCTGCAAACCAGCGCGCACTCCGCGCACCACCACCAGCATGGTAATCAGCATGGCGAGGCTGTGCCAGAACAACAATTCCATGGGATTGGCCTTGAAAGACTCGAACATCGCCTTGAGCGCTGCGCCATCTAGCCCATGGAAGCTGCCCGTCATCGCCCGTTCAACATAAGCCATCGCCCAGCCCATGATGACGCTGTAATAACTCAAAATCAGGAATCCGGCGATCACGCCCATCCAGCCCAGGTACTTCCAGGCAGGAGATGCACATTCCTCCTGCGCCAATACTGTCATGCCCTGCACCGGACTACGCCTTGCGCGTCGCCCCAGCATGACTTCGGCGATAAAAATTGGCGTCGCCACCAGCAGGATGCAGGCGAGATACAGCATGACGAAGGCTCCGCCGCCGTTCTGCCCCATGATGTAGGGAAACTTCCAGATATTGCCCAAACCCACTGCCGCACCGGTCGCCGCAAGAATGAACGCCCAACGGGATGACCACTGGCCATGGATTGATTCGCGTTTGTTTGTCATGGAGGCGCTGCGTCTTGAGGATGGATTTAAGGCTAAAGTGTCACCGAGGCTTAATGTTAAGATGCGCGCCCTTAAATGGATAGACTCAAGGCTGTCTTGAATGCAGCGCCCCAAGCCCACACAACGACACCATGGCCAAAGATAAAAAAGCCGCGCAAGGCGCATCCACCGTTGCTCTCAACAAAAAAGCCAAACACGACTTCGCTTTTGAAGACCGTTACGAGGCGGGCATCGTGCTGCAAGGCTGGGAAATCAAGGCGATTCGTGACGGCAAAGTCCAGATCACTGACAGCTATGTGCTGCTCAAGAACGGTGAAGCCTTTTTGTTTGGCGCGCAAATCTCGCCGCTGCTTTCGGCGTCAACCCACGTCAAACCCGACCCGACCGCCACGCGCAAACTGTTGTTGCACCGCAATGAAATCAATGAGTTGATCGGTGCGGTCGAACGCAAGGGTTACGCGCTGATTCCGCTCGCCATGTACTGGAAAGGCAGCCGCCTGAAGGTTGAGATTGGACTGGGCAAGGGCAAGAAGGAATACGACAAACGCGCGACCGAGAAGGAACGTGACTGGGAGCGCGAAAAGGGACGCATCATGCGGCACGATGCGCGCCGCTGAACCCCATTGGCAGGCCGTGGAAAAAGGCAGGGCGGCTCTTTTTCAACATCTTGTTAGTCACCCCACACCATCGTTCCGCCCGCCGCTTTCTTGATGGCCTCCATGCGCCGGGCATGCGCTTCAAGCTCGGATGCGCTGGCGCGCAACACGGCCAGCTTTGGACGTGACGCCGGCAGCAAACGCGGCGCATTTTCTTCGCCCTCACCCATCGAATGCGCCTCGTGCGACTCCAATCCAAGACTGGACTGCCCTCCAGTCATTGCCAGATAGACATCGGCCAGAATTTCCGCGTCAAGCAAAGCACCGTGCAACTGACGATGGCTGTTGTCGATGCCGTAGCGACGGCAGAGGGCGTCCAGGCTGTTGCGCTGGCCGGGATGCATCTTACGCGCCAGCTTCAGGCTATCCACCACCCCGCTGACATGATCTTCGATCCTCCCGTAATCCGTCTTGGACGCCTTGCCCAGTCGCTCAAGCTCCGCATTGATAAAGCCCAGGTCAAACGCAGCATTATGGATAATCAGCTCCGCGCCGCGCACAAAATCCAGAAAACGCTCCGCCACCTCAGCAAACAGCGGCTTGTCATCCAAAAACTCATTGGTCAGTCCGTGGACGCGAATCACCTCCTCGTCCATGACCCGCTGCGGATTCAGATACTCGTGAAAAGTCAGGCCGGTGATTCGACGCTCCTGCATCTCCAGCGCGCCGATTTCAACAATGCGATGGCCTTCACGCGGCTCAATGCCCGTGGTTTCGGTGTCAAGAATAATTTGCCGCATCGTTTACCCCCTGCTCAACTCATCAATGCCGCGATTGGCCAGCTGATCTGCCAACTCATTTTCCGGATGCCCGGTGTGGCCGCGTACCCATGCCCAATGCACCTCATGCTGAGCACACAGCGCATCAATGCGCTGCCATAAATCCGCATTCTTCACCGGCTTGTTGTCTGCCGTGCGCCAACCGCGCCTTTTCCAATTGGGCAACCACTCCTGCACGCCCTTCATCACATACTGCGAATCCGTCGTGAGCTTGACCCGGCAAGGCCGCTTGAGCGCACCAAGCGCCTCAACCACCGCAGTCATTTCCATGCGGTTATTGGTGGTGGGGCTCTCGCCACCCCAGAGCAGTTTTTCCTTGCCCTGGGCGCGCAGTATCGCCCCCCAACCGCCGGGACCAGGGTTGCCGCGACAGGCGCCGTCTGTCCAGACCTCGACCTCGCTCAGTGCGGATTCACCGGTTTTTTGAGCCATGCAGCACATCCTTTTCCGTATGTTGCATCACACCCGCGCTCGCCTGGCCAGCAACACGCCCCGACTTGCTTACCCCCAGACTGGGCATCAGGCGCCAACGATGGCGAATGGGCGCGGGCATACTTACCCGCTTGCGCGCCAGGAGCAAATGCGCCACGCCGCTACGCGGAAACAGGCGAGAAAGCCTGCGCTGCATAAAACCGACAAGCCGCGAATGCCCCGGCCTCACGCAACAGCCATGCCCCACCCAGGTCTCATCCTCCAGGTCGTAGCCAAGCAGCGACAACCAGTCACGCAAACGCTTGCGTCCGGGAGCCGCACCTAGCCAAGGCGCCTTCTCGCGAAAATTCAACCAACGCCTAAGCCCCCAGTAACTCAGCGGATTAAAACTCAGCACCACCACGCGCCCCTCAGGAACCAACACACGATCAAGTTCTCGCAACAGGGCGTGCGGCTCGGAGGTCAACTCCAGCGCATGTTGCACAATCACCAAATCCACCGACTCGGCCTCAAGCGGCAACGACTCGAAGCGCGCGCGCACTTCGCCCCCCAGAGGGCCGAGACGAAAGGCATGTGGAATGCGCAAGCCAGCGGCCTGCACCGCGGCGCTATCAACCACCCCACCGGGCAAAGGCTGCAAACTCAGGTGCAAGGCGTGATAACCGAAGCAACGCGCCAGCCAAGGCTCCAGCACGGCATTTTCCGCCTGCCATAGCGCGTCCCCCTCCGCGCTGCGCCACCACTGCGCCATCGCCTGCAAACGCTCGGTTGCCGCTGACGTTTGATTCATGCACGTATCCGGCGCGTCACGCCGTCCGTTACTTGATGCGCCGCAAATGCCCGCCGCGTACGGGGGGCGGAGCATCCGGCGGAGTCGGCTCATCATCCTGCAACTCGACAGGCTGCGACTTGCGTTCACCTTCCGAAGGCACCGCCCGCAGGGATGGCGGACGCGAGGCGCGCGTCTCCGCTTCATTACCCGCGTCGTCCGCCGACTCCCCCGGCATTCCGCCGGGAGGGAAGCCCATGCCTTGCCCCGTATCCCGGTCGTAAATCGCCAAAATGGCTTGCGTAGGAATCGTAATCATCCACGGGCGACCGCTAAAGCGCGCTGAGAAGCGCACATCCGCATTACCAAGCGTCAGACTTTGCACCGCGTGCGGCGCGATATTCAGGGTAATCTGCCCGTCCTTGACGTGCTCGGGCGGCACGGCCACGCCGGGCATGGTTGCATCGACCACGATGTAGGGAATGTGCTCATTGTCCACAATCCACTCGTACAAGGCACGCAGCAGGTAAGGACGACTGGAGGTCACTTGCGGGCATCCTGGCGCATTTCGGCACGCATTTCCGGGCGCATCTCCAGCTCAAGATCGGAGAGGCTTTGGCGGAAACTGACGCGCTTGAAAATCCGCGCCATGTAATCCAGCAACGGCTGGGTTTGCGCCTGGGCAGGCAGCTCGATGCCATACACCGGCAAGCGCCACAGAATCGGCGCAAGCGTCGCATCCGCCAGACTGAACTCGTCGCTCATCACGAACTGGCTTGCGGAAAAAATCGGCATGATCGACAGCAAACCCTCACGTAAAAGCTTGCGCGCCTTGGTCGCGCCCTTGCCGCCTTCAGCCAGTTCGGGCAGCAGCGGATACCAATCTTTTTCGATGCGATACAGCGCAGAACGCACGCGCGCACGGCTGACTGGGTCAATTGGCATCAAGGGCGGATGTGGAAAGCGCTCATCCAGGTATTCCATAATGACTCGCGCCTGGGTCAACACCAGATCACGATCCACCAGGGTGGGCAGGGTGCCGGTCGGGCTGAGATCCAGAAAATCTTCCGGCGGATTGGCAGGATTGACCTCGACCATATCCGCGATCAGCTCCTTATCGGCCAGCACAATGCGGGTACGATGACTTTCCGGACAATCCGGGTGAGAAAACAGGGTCATCACCCCTCGGCGACTTGTACTAACAGCCATTGCGGCACTCTCCCCAAGAAAATCAATTCAGAAACAAAAAACGGGCGCGATTCTAACACACCCGTTCGAGCAGCAAGCCCGCCGAAAGCGCCAGCGGCCTGTCGGACTTTAGGAATCGAAGCGAAAATCCGGCCTGAGCGAGGGCTGATTTTACCGGGCAATAGACCCGCCATTGCCCAAAAAAGCAGTGACACTGCACCGCCCAGACGTATTTGCAGCCGACTTACCTAAAGTTCGCCGGCTGCCAGGATCAATGCTTCACGTCGCGCCAATACTCCTGCTTGAGCATGAACAGCAGCACAAACAGCACGACAAGGAAGCCCAGCACCCAGACGCCCAGAGTCTTGCGCTGCAACACCGCGGGCTCAGCCATATAGGTCATGAATCCGGTCAGATCGCCGATCATGCCGTCAAACTCCGCCGGGCTCATGCTGCCAGGCCTGAGCAGACTCAGGCTTTCCACACCGTGTGCGTCCTTGCTCAAGACCTGTTCTCCCTGTTCACGCCAGAACACATTGGGCATCCCCACATCCTTGAACACCAGGTTGTTCATACCCAGGGGGCGCGCCGGATCGACGTAAAACGCACGCAGATAGCTATACAGCCAATCCGAACCGCGCGCCCGCGCCGTCAGCGAAAGATCCGGGGGAACCACGCCGAAGGCTGTTTTTGCCAGTGCGGCGGGCATCGTGCTTTGCATAGTGGAGCCGATTTTTACGTCAGCGCCGCGGATCAGACGCACCTTGACCTCCTCTTCGCTCAGCCCCAAATCCACGCCGATGCGGTTGTAGCGCATTAAATTCGCCGAATGGCAGCTCAGACAGCGATCGACAAAAATCTGCGCGCCGCGCTGCAAAGAGGCCGTATCCCCTAGGTCGATCTCGGCCTTGACCAAACCGGCCACATGCCCACCCCCGGCATGAACTGTTGTCATCAGCATGGATGCCAAGGCAAGAACGGCGCCCAAAAACACGCGATAGTTCAGAGCGCTCATCGGGTAATCCTCTCCGGCACAGGCTTGGTTTTTTCGTTTTTGCTTATGAACCACAGCGCAACGAAATACCCGAAATACAGCAGGGTGAACAGCTGCGCAAGGAAAGTCAGCAAGCCGGTCGCTGGCTGAGTACCCAGCCAGCCGAGCACGAGGAAGCTGACCACAAACATGGCAAGCAAGGCCTTGAAGGTGTTGGAGCGATAGCGAATCGACTTCACCGGATTACGATCCAGCCACGGCAACAGGAACAGCACAAAAATCGCGCCGCCCATCGCCATCACGCCGAGGAACTTGTCCGGTACAGCGCGCAGAATCGCGTAGAACGGCGTGAAGTACCACACGGGGGCGATATGCTCCGGCGTCTGCATCGGATTCGCTGGGATAAAGTTCGGCTTTTCAAGGAAGTAGCCGCCCATCTCTGGCATGTAGAACACCACGATGGCAAAAAAGAACAGGAACACCGACACGCCCACCAGGTCTTTCACTGTGTAATAGGGATGGAAGGGCACGCCGTCAAGCGGAATACCGTTGGCATCCTTGTGTTTCTTGATCTCGATGCCTTCCGGGTTGTTTGAGCCTACTTCATGCAGCGCCATGATGTGCCCGCCGATCAGGAACAGCAGAATCAGGGGCAAGGCAATGACGTGCAGCGCGAAAAAGCGGTTGAGCGTGGCATCGCCGACCACGAAGTCACCCCGCACCCACAAAGCCAGATCCGGTCCGATGAATGGAATGGCACCGAACAGCGAGATGATGACCTGAGCGCCCCAGTAGGACATCTGGCCCCAGGGCAGCAGGTAGCCCATAAAGGCTTCGGCCATCAGCACCACGTAGATCAACATGCCGAAGATCCAGATCAGCTCGCG
>CALKWL010000415.1 GCA_938004235.1 uncultured Gammaproteobacteria bacterium | reverse complement strand
AGATTGACTGACGTGACTGGAGTTCAGACGTGTGCTCTTCCGATCTGTGATTCAAGAGGCTTTCGCTGGTGATGGATCGAAAAGCGCTCATTCATGCCGCGATGAAGTTTGAATTGTTACCCAACATCCTGGGCGCAGGAGGCTCGTCCCGAGCCGATGTTTTCGCGCCGAGACGGAGCTCCTACGCTTAGCGAAAATTCAAACTTCATCAAGCCGGATCAATAGGCAGTAAGACGGAATTAGGACGTGCAACCGCTACACTCAGTAGCACACCCCTAATGTAAGGAAAGAAACATGCAAAAATATCCTGCGTCCCCCGCTTTGCTTTGTGTGGCGATTGCCATTTCGCTGGCGGGCGCATCAGCTCACGCTGCGTCCATTCCGTCGTCAAGCCTGTCTGCTTCGGCATCCAACCGGGTGACCCAACTGATTGTCCAGCCTAAGCGCTTTGATCTGGCGCAGGCTCAGCGTCTGGACGAATCCAGTCTTGCAGGGCTGAGTCAGGCAGCGGGCGTGACCTTGACGCATGTGCGCGCCATGTCGGGGCAGGCTCAGATTTTACGCCTGCCCCATGCGATGAGTGCTGATGAAGCTCAAGCTTACGCGCGTCGTCTGGTGGAGGCTGGCGTTGCAATCTATGCCGAACCGGATCGCTGGATGTATCCGATGCGCGCGCCTAATGATCCGCTTTATGCGGATAAACAATGGCACTATCAGAAGCTGGTAACCGGTATGGCCTATGGCGCCAACAGCTATACCCTTAATTTGCCGGGAGCATGGGATATCACCACCGGAAACAGTTCGGTGGTTGTGGCGGTGATTGATAGCGGGTTGCTGCCACACAATGATATTGACAGCAATATCATGGATGGCGTTGGTCGCGTGGCACCGGGGTATGACTTCATTTCGATTGTCGCGACAGATCCGGATTCAGGCGTGGTTTATCCGCCAAATGATGGTGATGGTCGTGATCCCGATCCGACGGATCCGGGCGATTGGCAAGCCGCCGATGACCCCATGTGCGGTAATGGCGAAGACAAAAACAGTTCATGGCATGGTACTCACGTCGCGGGCACCATCGGCGCCCTGAGCAACAACAATCTTGGCGTGGCCGCTGTCGCTTGGGATGTCACACTTTTGCCTGTGCGGGTCTTGGGCAAGTGCGGTGGATTGACGTCGGATATTGTTGACGGTATGCGTTGGGCCGCAGGTATTTCAGTGCCCGGCGTGCCCGATAACGCACACCCTGCTCGCGTGCTCAATATGAGCCTGGGGGGGGAAGGGGTTTGCGAAACGGTGTATCAGAGCGCGATTAATGATGTGCGTGCGAAGGGGGCTGTGGTTGTCGTGGCGGCAGGCAACGAGAACCAGAATGTTGCCAACAGCAGCCCGGCGAACTGTGCAGGGATCATTAGCGTGGCGGCCACCGACAGTCAGGGACAGCGTGCGTATTACAGCAACTACGGCAAAGAGGTGAATATCGCTGCGCCGGGCGGCGATTCACTGGTTGGCGGCGGGATTTATTCGACCGAGGATGGCGGTGCGCGGGCGCCGCTTTATGACAACGTCTATGGTAGCAAGCAGGGAACCAGCATGGCGACGCCTCATGTCGCGGGGCTGGTTGCGCTGATGTTGGCGCGCGATTCGGGGCTCACCCCAGACAAGGTGCTCACGACGCTGCAAGCAACCGCCACGCCATTCCCGGCGTATGCGGGGGCGACGGCCAAGGATACTTTCCTAACCAATGAAGGTTACTGCGGCGGCGCGCCCTGCGATTTTGATTGCACAACCAGTACATGCGGTGCAGGTGTTGCCAATGCGGAAGCGGCTATTGCATCTCTGGGCAAGGCGAAGCCTGACCCGTTCAGCTTTGTTGCTCAGGGCGATGTCGTGCTTGGCGCAGTGATCGTTTCAAACAGCATCACGGTGAGCGGCATCAATGTGGCGGCGCCCGTGAGCGTCAGCAATGGTGAATATAGCCTGGGCTGTGCGGCAGACGGCTTCACTTCCAAAGCAGGCAGCGTCAATAACGGCCAGACCGTGTGTGTCCGTCACACCTCGGCGAACACGCCCGCGACCAAAACGGATACGACCTTGACCATCGGCGGCGTTGTGGGCGTATTTTCCAGCACGACCGTGCCTCCTGATACCAAGCCGGATGCTTTTGCCTTCGCACCGGTTTCCGGCGTTACTCCGGGGAGCGTGGTGACTTCGGCGCCAGTGACGATTCGCGGCATTAATACCAAGGCGCCGGTGAGCATTGTTAACGGTGAATACAGCATCGGCTGTCTGGCGAGTGGCTTTTCTTCACAGCCGGGAACAATCAGCAATGGCCAGACGGTTTGCGTGCGTCACACCGCGGCTCAATCCAATGGCGCAAGCTTCACCAGCACCCTGAATGTCGGCGGTGTCAGTGCCGGTTTTACGAGCACGACGGCGACTCCCGTGTCTGGCGGCGGCGGCTCGATGGGCTTGCTGACGGCAGCGTCGTTGTTTGGTTTTGCGGCTTGGCGGCGTCTGCGCGGTTCTCGCATTAGCCGAGATCGTGCGTTGCGATAACTTCAGCGGCGTGCTGTTTTAGGACGAGGGGGCGCAAGAGCGCCCTTTTTTATGGCGCTTTTTTGCCAAAAAAACACGTCATGCCAAGTGCCAGGATACAGCCTAGCCCCGCGCCCCATTGGTGCGCGGCATGAATCACCGGCGCGCCAATCAGTTCAGCGCTGCCGGTATTGAACTGGGTTTCGGCGATCAGCTTGGCGACCAGCGCCGCTGCGGCCAGGAGGCGAAAACGCAGGCTCACATCCCGCGCCAGCACAATGCCGGCAGCAAACAGGCCGTGCAGCACGCCGGATGCGCCGGCGTAATGAATGAGTTGCGGCTCGCTAAACCACAGTGCCAGCGAAATGCCCAGGGCGATGCCTATACTCAGCCATAGGGGGCGCGCCAGACTCAGCGCCTCGCCAAATAGACTGACAATCCCGAGCAGGCCAAGCGCGTTCATGACAAGATGCGTGGTATTGAGATGCACAAAATGCCCACTTAGTACACGCCAGAGTTGTCCGTCAAGGATGGCGGGACGGGCATAGTCCCACTGTGCCGCCCCGCCGAGATATTGCGTCATGACCCAAATCATCAACAGCAGCCATGTGCTCCAATAGTGGTTTATCACGCGCGTTATGGCGTTGAATTGCGCAGATTTTGCTAACATGCGGATATGAAAATGAATTCCCAGAAAATAGCCATGCACGTCATGGCGGTGTACAGCGTTAAGGGCGGGGTGGGCAAGACCACCAGCGCTCTTAACCTTGCCATGCTATCAAGCTTGCAGGGGCGGCGTACCCTGCTGTTTGATCTTGACCCGCAGGGCGCCGCGACCTGGATGCTCGACGGTGGTCTGCCCAAGGCGCACAGGACTGATATGCGGCGCATGCTCAAGGGCAAGGATCTGGATGCGAGGCTTTTGGACACCAGCTACAAAAATCTCATGCTCTGGCCGAATGGCCCGGAACACGCCGATCTGTCGCTGGAAATCGCAGAAATGAAACACGCGACGGAGCGTCTGGCGCGCTTGCTGGAGCGCATGGAAGGTCAGTTCGATGAGGTGGTGCTGGACTGCCCGCCTGGACTGGGGCTGGTGGCGGATAACATTTTTGAAGCGGCGCATGACGTGCTCGTGCCCCTGATTCCTGCGCCGCTGTCGCTGCGTGCCGCCTTGCAGGTGCGTGATGCCCTGGCCGCGCGAGCCAAAGCGCCGCGCATGAGCGCCTTTTTAAGCATGGTGGATCGCCGCCGGGGCTTGCACCGCCAGTTTGTCGAGGAGCATGGCGCAGAGCTTCCGGAGCTTCTGCCCGAATGGATTCCCGCCAGCAGCGAGATTGAGCGCCAGACAGTCAGCCGCGTGCCGGTGACCTATGCACAGCCGCGCTCCGAGGCGGCGCAAGCCTATTACCGTTTGTGGCGCGCCATCCATGTGCCGCTCGCGGACTGATTTTTAAGCCCCCACCTCAAGGTTATTCGCTCATGTCTCTGCATGTTGTCATTCTCGCCGCAGGTCAAGGGACGCGGATGCGTTCCAGTCTGCCCAAAGTTCTGCACCCCATTGCCGCTCGCCCCATGCTGGAGCATGTGCTGGAAGCAGCGTATGCGCTTTCGCCCGCTCAGGTGCACGTCGTGATCGGTCATGGCGCCGACTCTGTGCGCGCGCAGCTTGCCGCGCATCCGGTCACCTGGGTGTTGCAGGCGCAACAGCTCGGCACAGGTCATGCCGTGCTGCAAGCCATGCCCGGTATTCCTGACGCGGCGCAGGTTCTGATTCTGTACGGCGATGTGCCGCTGATTCGCGCAGCGACCTGCCAGCAGCTGGTAAGCGCCTTGGAACATGCCGATTTGGCGCTGTTGTCCGTCGAACTGGCTGACCCGCGAGGTTATGGACGTATTCTGCGCGAGGCGGACGGGCGTGTGGTCGGCATTCGTGAAGACAAGGACTGCGCGCCGGAGCAGCGCCATATCTGCGAGGGCAACACGGGTCTGATGGCGGTACGGGCGCGCGCCCTGCGTGGTTGGTTGTCCAGCTTGTCGGCTGACAATGCCCAGGGCGAATACTATCTGACGGATGTGGTGGGCATGGCCGCGCAGGCGGGACAGGTCGAGGCCGTGGTTGCTGCGGATGAGCATGAGGTGGCCGGGGTGAATTCACGCGCCCAACTCGCTGCGCTGGAGCGGGTATACCAGGCGCGCCAGGCGCGCGTGCTCATGGATGAGAGATCGGAAGAGCACACGTCTGAACTCCAGTCACGTCAGTCAAT
>CALKWL010000414.1 GCA_938004235.1 uncultured Gammaproteobacteria bacterium | reverse complement strand
AGCGGCCCATGGCCACCAGCTTGTCCCGGGCCCGAATCACCTCTGACTTGTAGATTCCACTGCGTGCCATCGTTACCTCCCGTTTATTTCGTACTGTATTACATACTACGATATTACATACTAGCTATAAGAAAATACTAATGTAGAAAACGCCAAATCCTCACTAGTGATAATAGTGATTTATTTAATGTGAGGGGCTGAGGCGTGGATGACGACGCTGGATGCATGAAAACACGCAAGACTCAGAACGTGTCGGTGGCCCAGATTTGCGCCAATTCCGTGCCGGCCGCGTTGACCTGTTCACGCTCCCGTCGGCGTTGCACACCTTGAGTAGGATGCTTGGGCGGTTCGACCGGGCGATGTCGCCGCGGTCCCAGAGCCGGAGATCTATGCGTTGATGATTGAGGGCTTGGGACTGGTGGGCTGGGCAGCTCGGCGGCGTGGATGATTTTGCGCTTTGTGAGCTTCGCCCCGCTTGGGTCGGCCTGAGCCAACGAATACGCGTGGCGAAGGATGCTCTCAGTCGACAACGCTCCGCAGCTCATCCGATAGGATTCTGAGTGGAACGACCACCTGAACAACAGGATTGTTGGATGGATGGCGGGCCGCGAGCCGCCGAGGGCTTCCAACACGAACCAGGCTCTGTCCCAGGTGTCGATTCTCGCTCAGCGTCTCACTCAGCCTTGAACTCTTCCGCGCGCTCCGAAACCATGCGTCGAGCGGGAACATCCCTAGTCGCTAGGCCGCAAATGGGCACAAATCGAGTACTGCGAACGCTTCGCTGGTCACTCGGCCCTGGCAGACCCGGCCAGACGCCCTCGCGTGGCGTCAGTGATGAACGGAGGATGGCGACGTATCCGCAGCGTCCAAATTGGCGTCGAGCACACCGCACTTTCGAGCAAAGATGTGTCGAGCTCGGCTTGACTGGACGTCTGATGACGTTACGCGTTAGCAGGGACAGACCTTAACACCCTTCCAGCCAGTCTCTGACACCTACGAACGGGGGGTTTCATTATGACGAGCGTGAACTGCTCTACCCTTGAGCATCCACAATTGAATTCAGCCGCTCGATGTTCCAGGGATCAGCAGTCGCCACCGACAACGCCCCCAACAACAAGCATCCGACGTGAGCGGTCTATGAACAACCATGGTTTTGATTCGCGACAGCCTCTTGAAGCGCATCTGCACCCCTGTCCTGTTCGAGTAGCTCAAAGGGCGATAGTTGGAACTTCGGTGTGCCAGAACACAGGATATCCAAAGCCATCCACCCTTCGATGCCGATTGAACGGAGCTGCTGAAGAACACAGGAAAGGCCGACGAGCACACGCCCATTCTCGGACAGTTGCCTGGCGGGATATTTCGCAACGCCGTCGACATCGACCGAGAGAATTTCAGCGTTGGTTACCAGCTCACGAAGGCACTATCAACGCTGCGGCGATGCAAACGCGCCATTTGGATGCGCAGCGATGACCCCGGGATGGACTGCCCCGGGAATCGGGACACTTTCCAACTCCCCATGTGGTCTTGCGCGAAACCCCACTGGCTTTCAAGAAACGTCTACGCGACCAGCATGTAGCTGAAAAAATTTGGGCAGGAAGCAGAGTGGGGCAAATTCAAGAAAACTCGCTGGTCCCATCAGGCAGCTGTTCGGCCAGAGATGCCGGTCACCATTGCCGGACTGAACGGCAGCTTCATCGAAGGTTGCAGTCATTGACTGCTAGGCCGGCCCGAATGACTAACAGGAAGGGCGAGGCTACGAAATGGCCTGACTATGTATTGAGGTGTATGCTTGTCTTGCGCGGAAGGTCTCCTTGACGGCGCACGCACGGGGGCGAGATATGGATGTGGAATCGTTGTCGCGTTTGCTGGAACTCCCGGAGGTCCATCGACAGCTCTTGGCAGGCTATGGTGGACCATATTCGATGGGAATCGGGCAGGCACCCGATCGAACCGGCTCAGTGGTAGTCTTGCATGTCAGTGGAGAGCCTTTACATCCGTTTCCCGATCATTTGGATCTGCTAGGGGAAGTCGTGCCCGTAGTTGTGAAGCGCGAATTTGTCGCCCCTTCTGCTTATCAGGGTGAGTGGGGCACATCCACTTAGGGATGACCTGCCGAGGGGTAAGACCACCAGCTCGCTGACTTCTGTGAGGGTAGACAGGATACGCCATTGTCGTTAGCATCTTCCCAACTGCCTAAATACAAGGCAATAGGGGGAGCGATGGCAGACTTGGCCGTAGCG
>CALKWL010000413.1 GCA_938004235.1 uncultured Gammaproteobacteria bacterium | reverse complement strand
TGCCCTCGCCCAGCCAGATTTTCGCTTCGATTCCCAAAGTCCGACAGGCGGCTAGGTTTGTTGTGCATTCCGCCAAGCTGCGCTGTGTCGGCGTATCCATGTTCCTATCGGGCTTATTTGTGAATTCCAAGCATACCCTGCACGACTGGCTGGCCTATATCGAAAGCCTGCATCCCCTGGGTGCTGCGGGTATTGAGCTTGGCCTAGGGCGTGTGCAAAAGGTTTATGCTGCGCTGGGCTTGGCATCGCGTCTGCCCTGTCTTGTCGTGACCGTGGGGGGGACGAACGGCAAGGGCTCATCGGTGGCGATGCTGGAGGCCATAGCCCTTGCAGCGGGGCTGCGTGTTGCCGCGTTTACTTCGCCGCATTTGTTGCGCTACAACGAGCGGGTGCGCATCAATGGTGTGGATGCGGATGATGAGTCCTGGGTGCAGGCCTTTATGCGCGTCGAAGCGGCGCGCGGCGAAGTTGCGCTGACCTATTTTGAATTCGGTACGCTAGCCGCTCTGGTGTTGATGCTTGCGAACGCGCCGCAGCTCATGCTGCTGGAAGTTGGTCTGGGCGGGCGGCGAGATGCGGTGAATGCGGTGGATGCCGACGCCTTCCTGCTCACCAACGTCAGTCTCGATCATGTGGCTATCCTTGGCGCGGATCGTGAAGCGATTGGGCACGACAAGGCGGGCATCATGCGTGCCGGGCAAATTGTGGTGTTGGCCGAATCCGATCCTCCTGTCACGGTGCGGATGCAGGCGCTTAAGCTTGGGCTGGCGGATGGGCGGGACAACTTTCAGCGTGAGCGTGATTTTGGGTTGACACAGCTTGATGAGGCCTCGTGGCGATGGTTTTCGGCGGAACGATCCATGGTTTTGCCGCAGCCTGGATTGAGCGGGGCGCATCAGCGGGATAATGCCGCAGGCGTGGTCATGCTGCTTGAAGCACTCAAGGCGCGTCATTCCGAGTTGGCGCATCTCGCTCATGAACATTACACGGCAGGTTTGCGGCAGGTACGTCATGCTGGGCGTTTGCAGCGCCTGCCCGGCGCCGTCCCGGTGTGGCTGGATGTTGCGCACAACCCGGCAGGCGTCGAGGCTCTGGCGCGAGCGATGTGCGATTTTCCCGCCCAGGGGCGCACTCTGGCGGTGTTCGCGGCGCTCGCGGACAAGGATGCCCTGGCGATGGTCGAAGCGCTGGCCGCACAGGTGGACGGCTGGTATCTCGCAAGTACCGGCGGTGTGCGCGGCCGTTCCGGCGAAGCGTTGGCGGCGCTGTTGCACCCGGCCAACATCGACATACGCGCCGCCGAAGCGACGCCCCTCCTCGCGTATACAGATCGGAAGAGCACACGTCTGAACTCCAGTCACGTCAGTCAATCT
>CALKWL010000412.1 GCA_938004235.1 uncultured Gammaproteobacteria bacterium | reverse complement strand
TGACTTGACTGGAGTTCAGACGTTTGCTCTTCCGATCTACTACGGTGTCGGCTTGGTGCTCGCCTTGGCGTTTGCCTGGTTTCTGGGCTTTGGTGCGACGATTGCCGAGCCTGCGTTGAGCGCCTTGGGCATGACCGCCGAAGAACTGACCAATGGGGTGTTCAAAAAGAAAACGCTGATTTTGGCGGTGTCGATAGGCGTGGCTTGTGGCATTGCCCTTGGGCTGGCCAAGCTGATTTTCAATCTGCCACTGGTGTGGCTGCTGCTCGGAACGTATGCGCTGGCGGCGGTGCTGACGCTGGTTTCCAACGAGGCATTCGTCAATGTGGCCTGGGACAGTGCGGGGGTGACCACGGGGCCGGTGACTGTTCCTTTGGTGTTGGCGATGGGGCTGGGCTTCAGTCATGCCACCCATGCCGTTGAAGGCTTCGGCATTCTGTGTCTGGCCTCGGTCGGGCCCATCATCACCGTACTTATTTCTGGATTGTGGTCGCGGTATATGAGTGAACGTGAGGTGCGGGCTGCGGCGCAGGCACATCAGGTTTCATCCCTCAAAACGCTAGAGGAGATTGTATGAGTGAGAGTGGTATCACCTATCTGACGGACGTAGTTTTAATGACCTGCATTGTTACGCGCGGACGCGGTGATGAAGCGGTCAAGGTGGCGCGTGAGGCCGGTGTGGCCGGAGCCATCGTCTACAACGCCCGTGGTCATGGTGCGCGCGAGCGTTTGGGGCTGTTGGGCATTGCAGTTGAAGCTGAAAAAGATGTGGTGAGTATGGTGGTGGCGACGGAGCAGCGTGATTGGGTCATGCACAGTCTCTATACCCAGCTCGGGTTGGATCGTCCAGGCGCGGGCATGGTGTATGCCGTGCCGATGGACAAAATGGCCACCTATATCCCGGCGGATGTGCTGCAACGCTTGCAGCCGGAGGCTGGGTGATGTCCGCGTTCGAAGCCGAATTTGCCGCCATGCAGCTTGAGCCTGTGCGGCTAATCATCTGCGTGTTGCCGGATGACGGCACGGATCGTCATTTGCTACGGCAACTGCGCGCAGAGCGAGGCATTGTTCAGGCCGACAGTACCGCCTGTCGCGGGGTGTCTGTGCTGCAAGAGGCGACCACGGCGCGCAAGGATCAATTGCCGGAGTCGTCTTTCGTGAAGCTGGTGCAGATTATTGTTCCCGCAGCCGAGGCGGATGCGCTGTTTGATTATGTGTATGCGACGGCTCGCATGGGCCGACCCGGCGGCGGGATGTTGGTATTGAGCCAGCCCATTCAGGCCACGCCGTACACCCTAGCGGATGGTGTGCCGGACGAAGCGGAATAGGGTTGCCCAGAATGCGCTAGAGTCCTTGGCAGGGGTTGGCGCACTTAATTGCACAAAAGGGGGGCTGGCATGGACAAGATCATACCGCGTTGGGAATGGCGCTCATTCGGTCAGCACTTCGGCGAGGCAGAAGCGCGCTTGGCGGCGCTGGCTGCGGAGGCGGTGCAGGAAAGCGACGAGGTTTATCTCTTGCCCGGAGCCGGGTTCTCAGCGGCCAGCGGCAATGTGAAAGTTCGCGCCGAGCTGATGGATATCAAGATTTTGCAGCAGGTTAATGCCGACGGTCTTGAACAATGGACACCGGTGATGAAGGCGGGCTTTCCTCTTGCAGCGAGTGATGTGGCACGCGTTTTCGCGTCGCTCCAACTCCCGTTGCCTGCGCTTTCCCGCGCCAGCTACAGCTTCGATGAGTTTATGGCCGCATTCGCCCAACCGTTTGATTTGGCGGGTGATTTGGCGGGTGGGGTGATTCGCCGGGTGGATGTCCACAAGCGGCGTGTGCGCTACACCGTCGGTGGTTGCACGGCGGAGTTTTCCGATGTGCTGGCAAACGGCAAGCCGACCCGCACCATTGCGGTTGAGTCGCCGGATGCGGTGGCGGTGATGCGTGCCGTGCGCGAGCTTGGCCTGGGCGGCTACAGCAATACCAGCTATTCGCGTGGGCTGGCCGCCCTGATCGACGACGCACCCGAACGCTACGCGGTGATTGACGCAGGCACCAATTCGATCAAATTCCACATTGGCGAACGTGATCGCGCAGGGCATTGGCGCACACTGGTTGACCGCGCTGAGCTGACCCGTTTGGGCGAGGGACTGGCGCAGCAGGGCGTGATTATTGATGCCGCACTGGAACGCACTGTTGCGGCCATCGCGGGCATGGCGGATGAAGCCAAACAGTACAACGTGCGCGCTCTGGCCGCCGTGGGTACGGCGGGTTTGCGCATTGCCACGAATGGTGATGCGGTTGTCGCAGCCCTCCTGGCGCGCACCGGCGTGCAGATCGAGGTGATTTCCGGTGAGGAAGAGAGCCGACTGGCCTACCTGGCTGCCAAGTCGGGTCTCGGTCTGAAGACTGGCTCTCTGGTGGTGTTTGACACCGGCGGCGGCAGCTCGCAGTTCACCTTCGGCCACGACGCCACGGTGGACGAACGCTTCAGCGTGGATGTCGGTGCCGTGCGCTATACCGAGCGCTTCAAGCTGGATCAAGCCGTGTCACTCGACACCTTGCACGAGGCCATGGCAGCCATTTCGAAAGACCTGTCACGCCTCGACGGGCGCGCCGAGCCCGACGTGCTGGTGGCGATGGGCGGCGCGGTGACCAATATGACGGCGGTCAAGCATGGGCTCGCGATTTACGACCCGAGCATCGTGCAGGGCGCGGTGATCGACCGCGCCGAGATTGAGCGCCAGATCGAGCTCTACCGCAGCCGCGATGCCGAGGCGCGTCGCGCCATTGTCGGCCTGCAACCAAAGCGGGCGGAAGTGATCCTCGCCGGTGCCTGCATCGTGCGCACGGTGATGGAAAAGCTGGGTAAGGCGAGTTTTACGGTGAGCGATCGCGGTCTGCGTCATGGTGTTTTGGCCGAACGTTTCGATACGTGAATGCTCGTTGCAACAGATCGAGGTGCTCTGGTTTGGTTACACATAATGAGGAATTAATCATGACAGCTTCTACCCCCGCGACAGATACCGAGGCTACCGCCAAGCCATTTTCCATGGATGAGATCAAGCAGATTCTCGCCTTGTCTAAAAACGCGAAAAGCATCGAGATCAAGCTCTCGGTGCCGGCTTCGGGACACCGTGCCACGATCAAAAGCATCGGACTTGATCCGGTTGAGGCCGAGCCGCGTCAGGTGTTCTTTTTTGACACGCCCGACATGGCGCTCAACCGTGCGGGCTTGATCGTGCGCGCGCGCCGCATCCAGGGTGGAACGGCGGATACAGTAGTGAAGCTGCGCCCCGTTGACCCGGCCACGGTGGATGCCGAGCTCAAGCACTCGGAGAGCTTCAAGGTCGAGCTGGACATCATGCCCGGCGGCTTTGTGTGCTCGGCTTCGTACAAGGGCGTGGCGACCGGAGAAGAGGTTTTGGAAGTGACCACGGGCGAAAAACCATTGCGTTCCCTTTTTTCCAAGGGGCAGCGGGCGTTTTTCACGCAACATGCCCCCGCTGGTATCGATATTGACTCGCTGCGGGTGCTCGGGCCGACGTTTCTGCTCAAGGCCAAGCACAAGGCCGAGGATTTTCGTTTTCCCCTGACCATTGAAATGTGGCTTTACCCGGATGGCTCGCGCATCCTCGAAGTGTCTACCAAGTGCCAGCCTGACGAGGCTCTTCAAGTGGGGCTGGAGTTCAAGGCTTACCTCGCAAGTAAAGGCATTGCGATTACCGAAAGCCAGCAAACCAAGACCAAGACGGCGATGGATTTTTTCAAGGCCGAGCTTGATGATGCCGAAAGTCGTTAACAGGTTCTTGGGCGCAGTGCAGTCGAAAAATAACGTGGAGCATGTATGAACAGATATCTTCAATCCATCACGGCTCGGCACGCTGGGCATCAGCGTCTGTGGCGTGCCATGGCCGCGACCCTGTTATTGTTTGTGGCCATGAGCCTGCTGCTGCTTGCGCCTCGGGTCGAAGCCGCTTTGCAGATGTCCGATGAGGCGCTGGATACGCTGGTCGGGCCGATTGCCTTGTACCCGGATGACCTGGTGGCGATTGTCCTGCCCGCCTCCACAAATCCGCTGCAGTTGGTGCAGGCCGATCGTTTTCTGCAAAAACGCAAGGACAACCCGGATATCCCCTTGGATGACGGCTGGGATGATGCAGTCAAGGCCTTGCTCAACTATCCCGACATTGTGCGCAGGATGAGTGACGACCTGGATTGGACCAGTGCCTTGGGTGAGGCCGTGGTGGAGGATCAGGGCGCGGTATTGGAAGGTATCCAGAGTTTCCGCCGACGCGCGTCGGCAGCGGGCAATTTAAGTTCGGACGACAAACAGGTGGTGGTGGTCGAAAAAGAGGTCATTCAGATCGTGCCTGCCGACCCTGAAGTGATCTACGTGCCGCAGTATGTGCCAAGTACGGTGATTGTGGCCGGCGCTACACCCGTCTATGGCTACTACCCGACGGCCTATCCTTCGTACTACTACCCCTACAGATCGGAAGAGCGTCGTGTAGGGAAAGAGTGTAGATCTCGGTGGTC
>CALKWL010000411.1 GCA_938004235.1 uncultured Gammaproteobacteria bacterium | reverse complement strand
ATCATGCCGCCGGTTTGGGGCGATGTACCGTTTCCACTCTGCATCAGGTACTCGGAAAAACTGCGGCCAGTGCTCCCCACAGAGAGCGCAAAGGATGGGATATTGAAAATAGGGATAACGCCCCTTTTCATCGAGCATCTTTTTCCACTGTTGCCACTGTTCCTCATTTACACCTTCGCTGTAAATCTCTGGCGGGAGGAAATAGGTTTCGTTAGTGTATTTTTCGCGGTCAAAAAGCTTTAGCTTTTCATATATGCAGTCGCAGGAGATCAACTGGTGGCCACAGAACGGACACCGCTCCATGTCGCAGCCAAGCGTATGCAACTGACCTTCTTTTGCGCCACAATCATGGCATTGAATTTCTTTTCGTTCTTCCATCATGTTGTCAGACATTCCATACTCCCGTCGCCTCCAATCCTGTAATTAACCGTTCATTGGGTAGGCCGTTGCCGCACCCTCCCGGTTCGTTTATTGTCTCGACCCGACTAGCGCCGCGACATAAAAAACATGCACTCATTAAAAGTTTTCCCGGTAGCTGCTGCGCATGAAACGACCTGTAGCCGGGTTTCTTGGGCCGTACGGCGTGTGAACCGTGCGTATAAATGTAATCTTTTCCACATCACGTGCCCACTGCCGGATGCGAACGGCCGTATCTGGCCACAGTTCATGATCGTTGTCCGCTAAGATTTCATCATAAAGCGCATCACGCTCTGCCTTATCTTCGCCCACAACAATATCACCAACTTCAATGTCGTCCTCATCAAAAAAATCTATGCCGTATTGCTTGACAACCTTTTTTACTTCTTGGTAATTCATTTTGCACCCTCTAGCGAAAAGTTACAGCCGCCATCAACCCAAACTACGCCACCTTTTACAGCTACCTTTTCAATCATGAACTGGTGTTCACGGCCGTCTTCGTTCAAGAATACCTTAACTAACTCAACCAGGTCGTTGTTGTAGATTTTTCCATCTTCGGTTAAAGCGGACCAGTGACAACGGCCGTCTATGGGGCGAGCAATAAGTGTGAGGTTCGTACCCGGCAGCGTGAAGTAGCGCGTATCATCGATCTGCTCAACTGTAGGCAGTAGCGCATAGCTGATTTCTTGGCGCACACAATTTAGCACACTGGCTGGCATGTGGGCTTGAGGCTGACTACGATTAAGGCAGCCAATAATGGATGTGATTTGCTTGGGGGTGAATTTGTGCATTTCCATACTCCAAAAATTTGTATTTCTGGTGACCAAACCAGATTTGTAAATTATACCAAAAAACAAAAATAATGCAACCAAGAAACACTGGCATATGGGCTGTCATGGAGGATACCGCCCGTGCTGTTTCCGGCAAAAAGCGTAGTTGCCATCGTTCCGCGCAAGGGCTGTCCAATTTGCACACCCTGTGTGGTTGTAACAACCACGCAGGGCAGGTCTTTGTGTGCCCCATAGTTGCAATAATCACGAGTATGTCCATTCGCGTTACACGAACAAACATCAGTTACCCCGCGCCGGCCTGGGTAAACCCCGTCTGTACGTGTAAGATCGGAAGAGCGTCGTGTAGGGAAAGAGTGTAGATCGCGGTGGTCGCC
>CALKWL010000410.1 GCA_938004235.1 uncultured Gammaproteobacteria bacterium | reverse complement strand
AGATTGACTGACGTGACTGGAGTTCAGACGTGTGCTCTTCCGATCTCAAAGTTGCTCAATCCAAACAGATCACCGAGCGGACGCTTTTCGCGCCCTTTAACGCGAGCCGCCAGCACGGACGGATAGACCGAAGGTCTGGCGCGTAATGGCGCCTCGCTCGCATTGATTGCCGTCAGGGGATTTGCTTTCATGCGATTGATGCCCTCTCGATACTTGACGCCTCACAGTCTAGTCAGCTGAGCATGGACAACACAGAATCAGTTTCAATATATTGTTACGGTACAGATAGAAGAAAAATACGCCTGTATCTGTCTATCCTGCTCAAACTGTACCGCCCGGAATCGCCTATGGAACCGCTCTATCAGCAGATCGCAGAAGAAATTGCGCAACGCATTGCGGGCGGCATGTATGTTGCAGGCGAGCGCCTGCCTGGCGTACGCAGAATCTCAAGCACGCGCGGGGTGAGCGTCGCCACGGCGGTCGCCGCCTACCAGACCCTGGTGGACAAAGGCTACATCGAGGCGAGGGAGCGCTCGGGCTACTACGTGCGCGCACGCCAACATACGCAACCCATTGAAGCGGAGTCCACGGAAATAACGACGCCGCCACGACTGGTCACGGGTCAAGCGATGGCCATGGCATTGATTAAGGCGGCGAACAATCCCGGCATCGTGCAGCTTGGCGCCGCTGTTCCCGACCCTGCTTTTCTCCCCACCCAGGAGATCGGGCGCACACTGGCTCAAGTCGTACGCACCCAGCGCGTACATGCGGCAGGCTACATGATGCCGCCGGGCGCTCCAGAACTGCGCCAGCAGATTGCACGACGCATGAATGAAGCAGGAAGCGCTGTTTCCGCTGACGATATTGTCATCACCACAGGCTGTCAGGAAGCGCTAAGCCTTGCCCTGCGTGCAGTAACACAGCCTGGCGATATCGTCGCTGTTGAGTCGCCAACCTTCTATGGACTCTTACACGTTCTGGAATCGCTCGGACTGGAGGCGCTGGATATCCCCTCTCATCCGCGCGACGGTATCGCACTTGACGCGCTGGCCTTCGCCCTGGATCGCTGGGCGGTGAAGGCCTGTGTGTTTTCACCGAACCACAGCAATCCGCTCGGCTGCCTGATGCCGGATGAAAACAAGCTTGCGCTGATCCGGCTACTCGGAAAACACAACGTCCCGCTCATTGAGGACGATGTTTACGGTGACCTGGGGTTTCATGCACGCCGTCCATCAACCTGCAAGAACCTTGCTCCGTATGCCGACATTCTGTATTGCAGCTCCTTTTCCAAATCGCTCTCACCGGGGCTGCGCGTCGGCTGGATCGCCGCCGGTCGTCATCACGAGCGCATTGAGTATCTGAAATACGTGACCAGCATCGCCAGCCCGACCGTGCCGCAACTCGCAGTGGCCGAGTTACTGTCCAGCGGACGCTATGAGCGTTATCTGCGCCAAGTGAGGGGTAAGTACCAGAGCGCCGTGGCGCGCATGAGCGACACCGTGATGAACGTTTTCCCACAAGGCACACGCGTCTCTCAACCACAAGGTGGCTTCGTGCTATGGGTGGAACTGCCGGACGGGACGGACAGCTTTGAACTGGCGCGCCGCGCGCTGAAACTGGGTGTCAGCATCGCCCCCGGATCGCTTTTTTCTGCAAGCGGAAAATTTGGAAATTTTCTGCGACTCTCCTGCGCACGGGTGTGGGACGCACGCCTGGAGCGCGCTCTGCTGGCGCTCTCCAAGTTGATCTGATAACCCGCTCGCACCCCGGATGACGCTGCGCTTTACCCAAGCTACAACGCCTTACGAGATCATCAACAGCTTATTTCGGCTCGAACACCGCAATGGATTCAACGTGGGCAGTGTGCGGGAACATGTCCATCACGCCCGCCGCAACCAGTCGATAACGATGTTCGTTGACCAGAATGCCCGCATCCCGCGCCAGCGTGGCCGGGTTGCATGAAACATACACAATGCGCTTGGGCTTCATCTTGGCCAGAAACGGCATGATCTCCATGGCTCCGGCACGCGGCGGGTCAAGCAGGATTTTGTCGTACTTTTCCTGCATCCACGCCTGCTTCGGATCAGGCTCGAACAGATTGCCGACAAAATGCCGCGTGTTAGTGATGCCATTGCGCTCGGCGCTCTCCTGCCCGCGACGCACCATGGGCGCATCGCCCTCCACACCCACCACCTCGGCGGCACGACGCGCCATCGGCAGGGTAAAGTTGCCCAGCCCGGCAAACAAATCAAGTACGCGCTCATTCGGCTGAATATCCAGCAGGTTCAGGGCAAGATCGACCATGTCACGATTGAGCAGGCCGTTGACCTGGGTAAAATCCACCGGCAAAAAGTCGATGCGTACATCATGCGCAGGCAGTGCATAAAACAGCTCGCCCTGCTCCGGCCATAGACGATGCACGGTGTCGGGTCCTTGCGGTTGCAAGAAAATGTGCAAGCCCGTTTGCATGGCGTAGTCCACAAGACGCTCGCAGTCGGCCTCGCTCAACGCTTCCATATGACGGAACACCAAGGCCGTGGCTTCGTCGCCCACGGCAACTTCAATTTGCGGAATGGTTGAGCGCGCATCCATGCCGCCAATCAAGGCGCCCAGCTCTTCCAAGCGCTCGCCCACGCTGGCCTCCAGCACTTCACAACGCCGTAAATCCGCCAGGTACGGAGTGCCGCGTTCACGAAAGCCCACCAGCACACGGTTTTTCTTCGGCACCCACTTCACGCCCAGACGGCCACGCCGACGATACGCCCACAAGGGGCCACGCAAAGCGGGCAGCAGGCTTTCCGCCTCGACTTTTCCAAGCTGACGCAGGTTATCCAGTAACACGCCCTGTTTGGCGTCAATCTGCGCCGAATCGCGCATATGTTGCAGCGAACAGCCGCCACACACGCCAAAATGCGCGCACTTCGCCTCCACCCGATCCGGTGAGGGTGTGATGACTTCAATCACTTCCGCTTCATCAAAACGGCGATGCGGCTTGGTCAGACGCACCTTGACCCGCTCAGCGGGCAGCGCGCCATCGACAAACACCGCTTTTTCATGTCGCAGCCCATCTTTGGGCTGCGTCCTACCGGACTCGCCTTCGGCGATCCCCCATTTGCTCCCGGCAAATGGGTCGTGATGCGCGACACCGCGCGCCTCGTGCGTGAAGCCGGTGATATCGACTTCAAAAATCAATCCCTTGCGTTTATTTGACATACAAAATCTTCTTTCAAATTAACCTTATCGAAGCGGAATACTGCGCAAGCAAGGCATCTGCGGTCAAAAACACAATGCCCTCAACCTTCGCTTGCGCAATTAAAATCCGGTCAAACGGATCCTTATGAATAGGTGGCAAGGAATCAATCGCCACGGCGTGCGCACTATTTAACTCAAGCTCCACGTAACCGTTATCCAACAAGCCACGGCGCAACAAACGCGCATCCACCTGAAAATCATCACGCCCCAAAGCCTGCTTGATCGCCACTTCCCACAAACTGACGGCGCTGAACATCAAGGTGTTGTCCGGGTTTTCAAGCCATGCAAGGGCATCAGCAGACAAGCGCTCGGGCTGCCCCGCCGCCCACAACAACACATGCGTATCAAGCAACAGCCTCATGACGCGCCATTAAACAACGACGCAATCTCGGCCTCGCCCATGCGATCAAAATCATCCGGCACACGAATCTCGCCAAGCATAAAACCGATGCGACGTACCGGCGGCTCGGCGGGTGCGTCATAACGCACAACTTTCACCATCGGCTTGCCGGCTTTGGCAATGATGAAAGCATCCCCCTTGCGCGCAGCTTCTACCAATGCGGACAAATGCGTCTTTGCTTCATGAATATTTACGCTGTGCATTTTTAGCATCCCCGACTTAGTTCACAGTGGTTAGTCTAGCAAGCGAAAGTGTTGGCAGAAAGGGCGACGCTGAATCCACTACCCCGGAAACACGCCAGTGGATAAATAACGATCCCCCCGGTCGCACACGATCGTGACGATGACCGCGTTGCTCAGCCCCTCGGCCAGACGCAGTGCCGCTGCCAGCGTGCCGCCGGAGGAAATGCCGGCCAGAATGCCTTCGCGTTCGGCAAGCTGGCGGGTCATTTCTTCGGCTTCAGCCTGGGTCACATCCATGATCTGATCGACACGCTGCGGCTCGTAGATTTTCGGCAAATAGGCCGCAGGCCAGCGGCGAATGCCGGGAATGGACGCACCCTCGGCAGGCTGTACGCCAACAATCCGCACCGCCTCGCTTTGCTCCTTGAGATAGCGCGAAACGCCCATGATGGTGCCGGTCGTACCCATGGAACTGACAAAATGCGTGATGCGCCCGCCCGTGGCCTGCCAGATTTCCGGCCCGGTGCTTTCATAATGCGCAAGGGGATTGTCGGGGTTGGCAAACTGATCCAGCACCCTGCCCTCGCCACGCGCCTGCATGGCCAGCGCCAGATCACGCGCCCCTTCCATGCCCTGCGCCTGCGTGACCAGAATCAGCTCGGCGCCATAAGCGCGCATCACCTGGCGGCGCTCAATGCTCAGGTTATCCGGCATGATAAGCACCATGCGATAGCCCTTGACCGCCGCCGCCATCGCCAGCGCAATGCCGGTGTTGCCGCTGGTGGCCTCGATCAGCGTATCGCCGCGCTTGATTTCACCGCGTCGCTCGGCGTGTTCGATCATCGACAGCGCGGGACGATCCTTGACCGAACCGGCGGGATTATTGCCCTCCAGCTTGGCCAGAATGATGTTATCCGTCCCGGCATTCAGGTGTTGCAGGCGCACCAGCGGGGTGTGGCCAACGCTGCTTGCAAGCGTGGGAAAATCATGCATGTTCATGTGTGCTGAATCCTCGTTATCGCGTCATCACGACAAAAGCCACGGCATACGCGGCCTCGTCGCTAATGGAAACATGGCTGGCGCGCACGCCAAAATCCTCCGCAAGCTCCGCCGCCCGCCCCTCAAGGCGCAGCACGGGTTTGCCCAAGGCATCGTTCATCACCACGATATGGCGCAAGCTCAAACCGTCACGAAAGCCCGTGCCCAAGGCCTTGGCGGCGGCCTCCTTGGCGGCAAAGCGCTTGGCCAAAAACCGCGCCGGGTCGGCGTGATGCTGCATGGCCTGGCGCTCATCATCCGCCAGAATTCGCACCGCGAACGCCTCGCTGTATTTGTCCCACAGCCGCGTCATGCGGGCAATGGCGACAATATCGGTGCCAATGCCGTGAATCATTGCGCCAAGAACCTGTTTGCGATCTCACTGTACCGCGCTTTGCGGCGGGGATTACGACCGAGTAATGGATAGGCCTCCCCCTTTGCAAAAGGGGGACTGAGGGGGATTTGGGTCTTATTGCAGCATGTCGCGGCCTTCAAATCCCCCCCCACCCCCCTTTTCCAAAGGGGGGAGTGCCTTTTAGAAAAATGGTAAACAGGCTCCAGGATCGAACACGCCGAAGAAATGGTCATACGCAAAGATAATATACCCTGTGCGCCCAGTGGATCCTGTGGCTTAAATTTATCCCAGCATTTCAAGACGCACGCGCCTCGATCATCAGCCGCTTCATTTCGCGCACCGCCTCGCCCAAGCCGCTGAAAATCGCCCGCGCGATAATGGCGTGGCCGATATTCAACTCGCGCATCACCGCAATCGCCGCAATCGGCTGCACATTGTGATAATGCAAACCATGCCCGGCATTCACATGCAGCCCAAGGCTTGCGGCATACAAGGCCGCCTCCTCGATGCGCGCCAGCTCGGCCTGCTGCGCCGCGCCGCGTGCCGTGGCGTAATGCCCGGTATGAATCTCGATCACCGGCGCACCCACGCGCACGGCCGCCTCGATCTGCGCCTTGTCCGCGTCGATAAACAGCGACACCCGCACCCCGGCCTCGCGCATACGCGCACAGGCATCCACCATCCGCGACGCCTGCCCCAACACATCCAGACCGCCCTCGGTGGTCAACTCCTCGCGCTTTTCCGGCACCAGACAGCAATCCTGCGGACGAATCCGCTCGGCAATGCCCAGCATTTCATCCGTCACCGCCATCTCCAGATTCATGCGCGTTTGCAACAGCCCACGCAACACCTCGACATCCCGATCCTGAATATGCCGCCGATCCTCACGCAAATGCAGGGTAATGCTGTCCGCACCAAACTGCTCCGCCAACAGCGCCGCATGCACGGGTTCCGGATAAATCTCCCCACGCGCCTGACGCACCGTGGCCACATGGTCGATATTCAGACCCAATAAAAGCGCATGTTGCATGGACTCACTCTCTCAAAACCAAGGCACAAGGCGCAATTTTGCCACAGAGCGCGCCACGATGGGCGGATATGGATGGCTTGTTGCCGTTGGCGATCCGGAGGAGTTGTCGCCTTAAGACGGTTCATGCGTATGTGTCGCGTACCGGAAGATTGCGCGGTTTTTTGACAAAGCACTCAGGGTGCT
>CALKWL010000409.1 GCA_938004235.1 uncultured Gammaproteobacteria bacterium | reverse complement strand
CGACCACCGATATCTACACTCTTTCCCTACACGACGCTCTTCCGATCTCCGTCCAGAAGGAAGCCCGGCGCATGGGCGTGTCGATTGTCGGCGAACGCGGTTACAACTGGGGCGATCAATCGCTGATCGAGCAGTATCAGAGTTTGCGCAATCTCGGCGCCGAGGCGATTATCCTGATTGCCAATGAGGCCGAGGGCAGCATTCTGGTCAAGGAAGTCGCCGCGCTGCCGAAAAATCAGCGCCTGCCCATTATCAGCCACTGGGGCGTCACGGGCGGCAATTTTGCAAAGCTTACCGGCGAGGCATTAGGCAAGGTGGATTTTTCCGTCATTCAAACCTACAGCTTTATCAGCGCCGACACCCCGGTCGCGCAACGGGTGCTCGCTGCGCTCAAGGCCAGATACGGCATTGAAAATGCGCGCGAACTGCAAAGCCCGGTGGGCGTTGCGCACGCCTATGACCTCACGCATCTTGTGGCGCGCGCCGTCAACAAGGCGGGCAGTACCGACCGGGTCAAGGTGCGTGACGCACTGGAGCGGCTTGAGCCCTACGACGGGCTGATTCAGCGCTACGCCCCGGCCTTTACGCCCCAGCGTCATGACGCCCTGTCGCCTGAGCGGATTTTTATGGCGCGCTACGCGCAGGATGGCGCACTGGAGCGCATTCCCTGGAGCGCCCCCTGATGATGCAGACCCTGCGCGCGCGCCTCACCCAGGGAAGCCTGGAAACCCGCTTTCGTCTGGCGGCGTTCGCTCTGGCGATGCTGTTGACCCTGATCTTCGGCGGCATCGCGTTGTTTACGCAGATTACGCACACTCAAAAAAATCAATACAGCTACCATGCCGCGACGCTCGGCCTGCTCAGCAACACCCTGCGTCTCGATCTTGAAGACCGGCTTGGCGCACTTGAAGGTCTGACCGGCAACGCCATGCTCTGGACGGCCATTTCGGACTCCTATAACCGCGACAGCTATCTGAAGCCCTTTCTTGACAGCTACAACCGCACCAATGCCGGGCTTATGCCCATCAGCCTGTTCGACTACCGGGGACGCTGGATTGCAGGAGAATCGATCCAGTTCGCTGCGGGCGAAGACGCCATTCACGCGCTGGTTCAAAAGGCGCTTGCCAGCCAGCAGCCCGAGGCGCGCTATGTCGCCGGCAGCTCGCCCCGGTTGCTGCTGGCGTACCCGGTGCGCTACCCCTACACCCCGGACGTCATCGGCGTCCTGCTAGGCAATGTCTCTCTGGATGCCGTGATTCGCAGCAATCTGCTCAAGCTGGACGACTCGCTGGGGTATATCGTGCGCCTGGATGATGCCGAGCTGTTCGCCTCGGCGCCAGGCTTCAAACAGCGCTGCCAACCGGTGGTCGCCGATCTTTCCCCTCACTCGGCGCCCACGCTGTTCCATCTTGAAATCGAGCTGTTCGGCCTGGAGTCCAGCGCGCAAAAGGTTTTTGAGAGGCAAGGCGGATTATTTCTGTTCACCGGGCTGGCGCTGATCCTGGGCATCTGGCTGATCTCAGGGGTGCTGGCGCGCCGTCTGGTGCGGCGTTTGCGCACGCTGGCGGATGCCGTGAGCGCTGCGCCCCAGCCGCGCGCTGCAAGCATTCCGCAAGACGATGGCGACGATGAAATCAGCCTGCTCGCCCGTGCGCTCAAACAGGCGCTGAGCGAACACGAACAGATGACCGAGCAGCTCGAAGAGTTGGTAAGAGCGCGTACCCAGGAGCTGAACACCAGCCAGGAGCGTTATCGGCTGGTGGTCGAGGGCAGTCAGGACGGCATCTGGGACTGGGACATCGCCACAGGCGAGCTTTACGTATCCCCCCGCTGGAAAGAGATCATCGGTTATCGCGACGATGAGCTGAGCAACAGCTTCGACACCTTTGTCGAACATCTGCACCCGGACGACAAAACGCGGGTGCTGGATTTTCTTGAGGCGCATCTGCACGGGCGCGAGCCGCATTACCGGGTGGATTTCCGTTTTCGTCACAAGGACGGCTCCTGGCGCTGGATTCACTCGCGCGGCATCGTGCTGCGTAACGCCGAGGGCAAGCCCTACCGCATGGCCGGTTCGCATACCGACGTCACCGAGCGCAGAAAAGACGAAGACACCCTGCGTACCCTTTATACCGCGATTGAGCAGGCGCCGGCCACGGTGGTTATCGCTGATCTGGACGCGAATATCGAATACGTCAACCCGCGCTTCAGCCAAATTACGGGTTACAGCGCCGACGAAGCGCTGGGACAGAACCCGCGTATCCTGCAATCCGGGCATACCCGCAAGGAGAGCTATCAGCAGATGTGGGATAGCCTGACTCACGGCCAGGTGTGGTGCGGCGAGCTGGAAAACAAGCGCAAAAACGGCGAGTTTTACTGGGAGGACATCCAGATCGCCCCGGTGAAAAATGCCTCGGGCGAGGTCACCCATTATGTCGCGGTCAAGATCGACATTACCCCGCGCAAGCGCATGGAACAGGCGCTGGTCGAAAGCGAGGCCATGTACCGCGCGCTTTTCGACAACAACATGTATGCCGCGCTCATGACCGACCCGATCGAGGGGCGTGTTTTGGCTGCCAACCAGGCTGCGCAAAATCTTTTGGGGCGCAGCGAAGACGAATTGCGACGCATGGCGCGGCACGAAATCATGGATACGCAAGATCCGCGTCTTCAGGCGGTGCTTATCGAACGTCAGCAGAGCGGAAGCTTTTTGGGCGAGTTGGACGCCATCGCGCGCGATGGCAGGAAGATTCCTGTTGAGCTGTCCTCCGTCGTCTTCACCGGCATCAATGGCCGCACGCTCTCCAGCATGGTGATACGCGATTTGACCGAAATCAAACGCAATGAAGAACGCCTGCGCCTGGCGGCGAATGTGTTCACCCATGCGCATGAGGGCATCATCATTACCGATGCCGAAACCCGGATTATCGACGTCAACGCCACCTTTACCCAGATCACCGGCTACAGCCGCGAGGATGTTCTCGGCAAAAGCCCGTACGTTTTGAACTCGGGGCAGCAGGATGCCGCGTTTTACGCCGCCATGTGGCGCAAGATTCAAGAAGCTGATTTCTGGCAGGGCGAAATCTGGAACCGGCGCAAAGACGGTTCGCTTTATGCCGAGTGGCTGACCATCAGCGTCATCCGCGATGCTCAGGGCAGGCTGAGCAACTACCTGGCCATTTTCTCGGATGTCACCGAGCAAAAAGAACACCAGCGCCATATCGAACATATCGCGCACTACGACACGCTGACCGGCCTGCCCAACCGCGTCCTGCTGGCGGATCGTCTGAAACAGAGCATGGCCTGGGCCTTGCGCCACGAACAGCCGCTGGCGGTGGCCTACCTTGATCTCGACGGTTTCAAGGCCGTCAACGACAACCATGGCCACAGCACGGGCGACAAGCTGCTGGCGCAGATCGCCAATCGTATGAAGCAGGCTGTGCGCGACGGCGATACGGTTGCACGCATGGGCGGCGACGAATTCGTTGCGGTGTTGCAGGACTTGCACGATATCAACAGCAGCGTGCCGCTGATTCTGCGCCTGCTCGCCGCCGCCGCCCAACCCGTCGAAATCGGCGCGCTGAGCCTGCGCGTTTCGGCCAGCGTCGGCGTGACCTATTTCCCGCAGCAGGACGAAATCGATGCCGACCAGCTGTTGCGCCAGGCCGATCAGGCCATGTACCTGGCCAAACAGGCCGGCAAGAATCGCTACCATGTGTTCGATGCCGAGCAGGATCGCAGCGTGCGCGGGCATCACGAATATTTGACCCAGCTGCAAAGCGCGCTGGCGCGGGGCGAGTTTGAACTGCACTACCAGCCCAAGGTGAACATGCGCACGGGGGAGGTGGTCGGCGCTGAGGCGCTGCTGCGTTGGAGGCACGCTGAACGCGGCCTGCTGGCGCCCGCCGCGTTCCTCGGAACCATCGAAAACACCGCGTTGGCGATTGAGCTGGGCGAATGGGTGATCGACACGGCGCTGGCGCAAATCTGCTCCTGGCACGGCCTGGGGCTGCATATCGCGGTCAGCGTCAATGTCGGCGCGCGCCAGCTTCAGCAAAAGGACTTTATCCCGCGCCTGCGCCTTATCATGGCGCGCTATCCGGAGGTTCGCCCCGAATGCCTGGAGCTTGAGGTGCTGGAATCCAATGCGCTGGAAGATCTGGATCAGGTATCAAAGGTCATTGAGGCCTGCCGCGAGCTCGGCATTCACTTCGCGCTGGATGATTTCGGTACGGGCTATTCATCCCTGACCTACCTGAAGCGTCTGCCCGCGCGGACGCTCAAGATCGATCAAAGCTTTGTGCACGACATGCTGGAAGACACCGAAGACCTGGCGATTGTCGAAGGCGTGCTGAGTCTGGCGAGCGCGTTTCACCGCGAAGTCATCGCCGAAGGCGTGGAAACCCTGACGCACGGCACGATGCTCTTGCGCCTGGGCTGCGAGCTGGGTCAGGGCTATGGCATTGCCCGCCCCATGCCCGCCAGCGAGCTCGCCGACTGGATGGCGCATTGGTGTCCGCCGCCTGAGTGGGCGCACACCCCTCGCACCAACCGTGAGGACATGCACATTCTTTATGCCGCCGTCGAGCATCGCGCCTGGGTCAGTGCCGTGGTGCGCATTCTCCAGGAAAAGTCCGGCGCAGCGCTGGGGCTGGCACATACGGAATGCCATTTCGGCAAGTGGCTGCAAACCGAAGCGCTTAACAACCGCCGCTTCAGGGATAGACTCGATGAGTTTGACGCGCTGCATGAAGCCATTCACGTCTTGGGCGCTGAGTTGCTCGATCTGAAAGCGCAGGGTCGCGGCGAAGAGGTGCTCGCCCGCATCGGCGAACTCGAAGCGCGCAGCGAACAGCTGCTTGAACAGGTGTGGGCGCTTGAGCACGGGGCGCATAAGGGCTGAGGGTCTGTTTACGATCTTTTTTGAGGCTGGAAGGCTCCGTGCAACGACGCTGTCGGCGCGACAAATTCGCACAACCGGGGCGGCGCAGAGGCTGCTATGCTTGCCTCATTAAACTTAAGGAGACCCCCGCATGAGTATCGCCCTGATTGTGTTCCTGGCGCTGATCGGCGCGCTGGTGCTGTACGGCATCCTGATCTACAACAATCTTGTCAGCCTCAAACACGCCGTGACCAAGGCCTGGGCAAATATCGACGTGTTGCTCAAGCAGCGCCACGACGAGCTGCCCAAGCTGGTGGAAACCTGCCGCCAGTACATGAAATATGAGCAGGAAACGCTGGAACGGGTGATTCAGGCGCGCAGTCAAGTGCAGGCTGCACGCGAGTCGCACAACATGAGCAGTCTCGGTCAGGCGGAAGGTGCGTTGCGTCTGGGTCTGGGCAATTTGTTCGCCCTGGCAGAAGACTATCCCGAGCTGAAGGCCGACCAGACCTTCCAGCATTTGCAAACGCGCATTTCCGGGCTGGAAAATGCCATTGCCGACCGCCGCGAGTTTTATAACGAGGCCGTCAACGCCAATAACGTACGCATCGAACAGTTCCCGGATGTGCTCATCGCCAACAACTTTGGCTTTAAGGCTGCCGAGCTGCTGGAGTTTTCCGAAGCCGAAAAGGCGGATGTTGATGTGCGCGCGTTGTTTACCTAACCCATGGGTCTAATCCATGGGGGATAGGTTCTCGTCGCTGCTGAGCGCCATCCAGGCCAACCCCGAGCTGGGGTTTTTCCTGGCGTTCATTATCGGTATCGCGCTGTTTGGCCTTGAGCGCTTCCTGCGCCTGCAAGCGCGACGGCGTCTGATTCAGGACACGCCGACTTCGCGCATCCGCTCTGCGGCGCAGGGCTATGTCGAGCTGGAAGGCTATGCCGCCGTGTCCTCTGCCGCGCCGCTGTTTTCGCCGCTGACGCATACCCAGTGCGTCTGGTATCGCTACGAGGTTGAAGAGCGCGACACCGACGGCAAGGGCAACGCGCGTTGGAGCACGGTGCGCAGCGGTACGAGCTCGCACCTGTTCCTGCTGGATGACAATACCGGCGAATGCGTGATCGACCCCGACAAGGCGGTGGTTGAACCGGCGCACAAAAAAGTCTGGCAAACAGGCGATTACCGTTACACCGAAGAACTGATCCTGCCGCTTGAACAGCTCTACGCCCTCGGCTGGCTGAAAAGTTATGAGCCGATGCAAAGCAGTCCGCATGACTGGGTGCGCGATGAAGTGATCGCCTGGAAATCCGACCCGGCCAAACGTCGAGAGTTTGATGCCGACGGCGACGGTGAACTGAACGCCGCAGAATTCGCCGCCCTGCGTGCGGAGGCTGAACGCGCCGCTCTCGCCGCCTATCAGGCTGAGCTGCACGAGCGCAGCCTTGAGGGGCAAACCCATATGCTGAATGCGGGCGACCCGCGAGGTCGCCCGCTGCTGCTTTCCACCCACCCGCAACACAAACTGGCCGCACGCCTCCATCGGCAGGCCTGGCTCTGGCTGGCGGGCGCATTGGCCGCACTGGGGCTGTTTGTGTATCTTGTCACCGATCATATTCCCGCGACCCTGTTGTAAATCCTTTGTATGGCGCTGATGAAAATTGCTACCTGGAACGTTAACTCCCTGCGCGTGCGCCTGCCGCATGTGCTCGACTGGCTGAAAACCGAACAACCCGATGTGCTGGCCTTGCAGGAAATCAAGCTGGTTGATGAACTCTTTCCTCACGATGCACTGCGCGAGGCGGGTTACGCCTGTGTGGTTTCCGGCCAGCCGACCTACAACGGCGTGGCGGTGCTGGCGCGCCAGTCGATGAGCGCTCCCATGAGCGAGGTCGTGACCGATATTCCGGGCTTCGATGACCCGCAACGCCGCGTGCTGGCCGTCACCCTCGACGACGTGCGTGTGGTGAATCTGTACGTGGTCAACGGCGAGGCCGTGGGCTCGGAAAAATACGCCTACAAGCTGGCCTGGCTGGATGCGCTGAGCGCCTGGCTTGCCGAAGAAAGCACGCGCCATCCCAAGCTGGTGGTGCTCGGCGACTTCAATATCGCCCCGGATGATCGCGATGTGTTCGACCCGGCCAAATGGGAAGGCAAGATACTGTGCTCCGAGCCCGAACGCGCTGCGCTGGCACGCCTGCATGAGCTAGGGCTGGTTGATGTGTTTCGCCAGTTTGAGCAAGAGGAAAAAACCTTCAGCTGGTGGGATTACCGCATGAACGGCTTCAAGCGCAATCTTGGCCTGCGCATCGACCTGATTCTGGCCAGCAGAAGCATGGCTGAACAATGCCGCGCCAGCTACGTGGACAAAACCCCGCGCGGCTGGGAGCGCCCCTCCGATCATGCGCCGGTGATCGCTGAATTTGCTTGAAAAGCTGTTTGCGATCCCACTGAACGGAGCTGGTCTACTCCCTCTCCCCATCGTAGGTGCGAATTCATTCGCACAGCTGAGCCCGATTGTGCGAATGAATTCGCACCTACACATCTCCCGTTTTGAGCCGTTTCCTCGACTCGTAAACCACCTCAAACATCCCACCAGACCAAAACAAAATCAACATGACCCAAGCCACCGTCACCCTGCCGCCTACCCCAGCCAACTCCACCCGACGGGTGCTGTTCGCCAGCCTGATCGGCACCACCATCGAATTCTTCGATTTCTACATCTACGCCACGGCAGCGGCGCTGGTCTTCCCGCGTCTGTTTTTCCCCGAATCCGACCCCACCACCGCTACCCTGCAATCGCTGGCGACCTTTGCCATCGCCTTTTTCGCCCGCCCCATCGGCGCGGCGCTGTTCGGCCATTTCGGCGACCGCATCGGGCGCAAGGCTACCCTCGTCGCCGCGCTGTTGACCATGGGTCTATCCACCGTCGCCATCGGCCTGTTGCCGACCTACGCCTCCATCGGCATTCTCGCGCCCATCCTGCTGGCTGTTTTCCGCTTCGGACAGGGGCTCGGTCTTGGCGGCGAATGGGGCGGCGCGGTGCTGCTGGCCACGGAAAACGCGCCGCCGGGCAAGCGCGCCTGGTTCGGCATGTTCCCGCAACTCGGCGCCCCCATCGGTTTCATTCTGTCCAGCATCACCTTTTTGCTGCTCACCACCTTGCTGACCGACGAGCAGTTTTTCGAATTCGGCTGGCGTATCCCGTTTGTCGCCAGCGCCCTGCTGGTGCTGGTCGGCCTGTACGTGCGCCTGCGCATCACCGAAACACCTGCCTTCACGCAAGCCATGGAACAGGAAAAGCGCGTGCACTTTCCCGCTGCCAGCGTGTTTCGCCATCACTGGAAGGCGTTGATCCTCGGCACGGTCATCGGCCTGTCAGCCTTCGTCACCTTTTACCTGATGACCGTGTTCGCTCTGACCTACGGCACCTCGAAAACCGGGCTGGGCTACAGCCGCGAAACCTTCCTCTTCGCCCAACTGTTCGGCGTGCTGTTTTTCGCCATCACCATTCCGATTTCCAGCCTGCTGGCTGACAAGTATGGCCGCCGCCCAACGCTGGTCGCGGTGACCCTGGCGATTTTCCTCTTCGGCTTCACTCTCGCCCCGCTGTTCGGCTCGGGCTCGCTTTCCGGCGTGGTGCTGTTCCTGGCGCTGGGGCTTGGGCTGATGGGGCTGACCTACGGGCCGCTGGGCACGCTGCTCTCCGAACTGTTTCCCACAGCAGTGCGCTACACGGGCTCGTCGCTGGCGTTTAATTTTTCCGGCATTTTTGGTGCCGCGCTCGCCCCCTACATCGCAACTTGGCTGGCCAGCCATTACGGCCTGGCCTATGTCGGCTATTACCTCTCTGTCGTCGCATTGCTAACTTTGGGCGGCTTGCTGCTGATGCAGGAAACCAGGGACAAGGCGCTGGAGTGACAGGAGGCTGAAGAAAGTATTTCAGCTTTCGCCGTTTTTTTAGCCAATAGTCCCTGCTATTGCCGAAAAAAAACCTCAAAATCTGCCCTCGTCCAGCCAGATTTTCGCTTCGATTCCCAAAGTCCGACAGGCTGGTAAGCGGAAGAACGGTTACCACGCGCCAAAATTAATCTGTCGCCAGGCTTCGTACACGCAGACCGCCACGGCATTGGACAGATTCAGGCTGCGCGACTCCGGCTGCATAGGCAGGCGCAGCCAGTGCTCTTGCGGCAGGTTTTGCAGAAAATCCTGCGGCAGGCCGCGCGATTCCGGCCCGAACACCAGGGCATCACCCGGCGCAAAGCGCGCGTCAAACACGCTGCGGCTGGCCTTGGTGGTCATTGCCCAGACCCGTGCAGGCTGTATTTCATGCAGGAACACGCCCCATGAAGCATGGGTTTTGACTTCGGCGAATTCGTGATAATCCAGTCCGGCACGGCGCAATTGCTGGTGCGCCATGTGAAACCCCAGCGGCTCGATCAGGTGCAGACGCACCCCGGTATTGGCGCAGAGGCGGATGATATTGCCGGTATTTGGCGGAATTTCGGGCTCAAATAAAACGATGTGCAGCATAGCCAAGGGTGCAACCAGGGATAGATGCGTCATGATAGCCGGGTCATGTTGATTTGCTGGAGGTTGGTATGCTGGCAGCCTGTCGGACTTTAGGAATCGAAGCGAAAATCTGGCTGGGCGAGGGCCGCTTTTGCAGGGCAATAGTGGGTTCTATTGCCCAAAAAAGCGGTGGAATATGCACCGTCCAGACGGATTTGCAGCCGATTTCCCTAAAGTCCGACAGGCTGCTGGATGCGCCAATGCCTTGTCGTTGCGGCTGGGTGGATTTGAGCAAGCCGGATTATGTTGCCTACCACGATCAGGAGTGGGGCGTGCCGCAATTTGATGATCGGGTGCTGTTTGAGTTCATGTTGCTGGAGTCCGCACAGGCGGGTTTGAGCTGGTACACGATTTTGCGCAAGCGCGAGGGTTATCGGCGTGCATTCGATGGCTTTGACCCGGCCAAAATCGCACTCTACGATGCCGCCAAAGTGGAAGCGTTACTCGGCAATACGGAGATCGTGCGCCACCGTCTGAAGGTTCTTGCCGCGATTAATAACGCGCAGCGTTTTTTAGATCGGAAGAGCACACGTCTGAACTCCAGTCACGTCAGTCAAT
>CALKWL010000408.1 GCA_938004235.1 uncultured Gammaproteobacteria bacterium | reverse complement strand
CCCTTTGTCGCTTTCCCCGCTGCAAGTTGGGTGATTGTCGGCCAGATTGATTCAATTTTTGAACGTCAATACGCCCAGCTCAAGGGCAATCCGTATGTGGATATTGTCGAGCGTAAAACACAGCGCGGGATATTCAGTACCGAGGAGGTCATCACGTTCGCCTTGAAACCCGAATTCAGCGCTCTGTTTGAAACCATGAATGCCGACGCGCCAGTGCAAGACGCGTCCAAACCTGTGCAGTTTGTCGTGCGCAGCCACATCAACCACGGTCCCTTGCCTGCTTTTTCGGGAATAGGCCTTGCCAGCGCACATTCCGCACTGGAGCTGGATGAGCCGCTTGTCAAAAAGCTTTATGCCGGAAAGTCGCCCTTGACCGTCGATACGCAGATTGATTTTGCGGGCGCCGGACATCAGCAGCTTCGCAGCCCCGCCGTAGAAAGCCGTGTTGACGGCATTGAGCACTTGGCATGGGGCGAACTGGTTGTTGATATGGATTTCAATCAGGATTTCAGCGTGATGAACATGCAGGGCAGTTGGCCATTCATGCAGGCGCGTTCAATGAATGGTTCGGATCAGTTCGAGATAAAAGGCCTGACGATGCAAGGGCAGCAGACACGCCTGTCCGCCGATAAACCGGACGTGTACACCGGCCCGGTCAACATCAAGCTGCAACACTTTGAAACCCAATCCAAGGATGCCGACCATCCTCCCATGCGCTTGGAGAATCTGGTCATCAAGAGCGATGTCAAGGAAAACGCTGGATTTATCGACGTTTTTGCAGGTTACGAGGTGGATTCGTTGCACGTCGGCGAGCAGGTTTTTCGCTCAGCTCATTTCGATCTGGCGGTGCGTCATCTTGAAGCCGCAGCGCTCGCTGAACTCAACACAATCTCGCAAAGCCTGAACACGTCGGCTGAACCCACGGATATGGCGCAACTTAAACCACTGCTGCCCCCGATGCAGGTTTTGCTTGAAAACAGCCCTGAAATCGCGATCGAACGCATGGGCATGAGCACGCCGCAAGGTGAAATCAAGGCAAGCGCCGTAGTGAAACTGCCGAACGCCAAGGTCGGTAATCTGGAGGCAGCCATTGAAAACCCTTTGATTTTGATGGGCTTGGCTTCAGTACTTGAAGCTAGTGCGCAACTTGCCATCCCCGAGGCTTTGCTCATTGAGAGCCTGAGTTCGGAGCAGATCGAACAGCTTCGCGCCTTGGTGCAGGCAGGCTATGTCTTGAACAAAAACGGGCAGCTTTCGACAGCGCTCAGCTATGTGCAAGGCGCGATCACCATCAATGGTCAGCCTCTTAATCCGGCGATGATGGGGATGCCGCAATAGACTTGGCTGTTCAAAGTCTCGATCAACGGATGCAGTGCAAGCAAAAAATCGCCGAAAAATCGGCGTGTAGATGCACTATGCGAGTATTTTAGGCGTCTCTTCGCGCCGCATCGCGTGAGTTTGAGCAGCCGCTTAGCAGGCCGCTGAAAAACTCACTCATGAGTTTTTCAGCCCTACCAAATCCGGTGGGCTTGCGCCAGCTGCGCGTTCACTCTCGGACTCGGTAGGTGCAAATCAATCACATACATGCTTGATTTGCGCGCGGGGCACCCTTGTTCCGCCTTAACAGGTTGTTGAAATCAGTATTTCAGCAGTCTGTTATTGATACGGCATAGAGAGTTTTTGAATCCGACGTGTGTTGGATGCACAACCGCGGTCAGTTGGTTTCGCCGTGCCGTATCAATAAGGCGGCTCTTGTGCCTGGATATGCTAAAGTTGCGCCCCCTTTACAGTTACAAGCGCTTTGATTCATGAACCTCAACAGCACCGAGGACATTCTTGACGATCTGCGCGCCGGGCGCATGGTCATCATCATGGATGACGAAAACCGCGAAAACGAAGGCGATCTTTTGATGCTCGCCGAGAAGGTTCGTGCCGAAGACATCAACTTCATGGCGCGCTACGGGCGCGGGTTGATTTGTCTGACCTTGACCCAGGAGCGTTGCGAGCGTTTGCGCCTGCCCTTGATGGTCAGCCGCTCCAGCGAGGCGTTCGGCACGAATTTTACCGTGTCGATTGAGGCCGCCGAGGGGGTGACCACTGGCATTTCCGCCGCCGATCGCGCGCGTACCGTGCAGGCGGCGGTGGCCAAGGACGCCCGGCCGGAGGACGTGGTGCAGCCTGGGCATATTTTTCCGCTGATGGCGCGTCCGGGCGGGGTGCTGACCCGCGCCGGGCATACCGAGGCAGGCTGCGACCTGGCGCGACTGGCCGGCGCTGAGCCTGCGGCGGTGATCGTGGAAATTCTGAACGAGGACGGCAGCATGGCGCGTCGCCCCGATCTGGAAAAATTTGCGGCGGAACATGGCCTGAAAATCGGTACGATTGAAGATCTGATTCGTTACCGGCTGAAACACGAGCACAGCGTGGAGCGCGTGGCGGAGACGAGTTTCCCAACGCGCTTTGGCGAGTTTCGTTTGCACGCCTACCAGGATGGCGTGGATGGCCTGGTGCATCTTGCCTTGGTCAAAGGCGCGCCCAAGGCGGATGTTCCTGCCATGGTGCGGGTGCAGGTGCAAAATACCCTGTGTGACGTGCTTTTCGGCGAGCCGGGGTGCGGTTGGCCGCTGGATGATGCCTTGCAGCGCATTGCGCAGGCGGATTGCGGCGTGCTGGTGTTGCTGCGCCCGACCGAGGAGCCGGGCGATCTGGTGCGTCGGATTCAGATGCTGGCCATTGGCAATCGCGCCGAGGAAAAATTCGGTGAGGGCGCTGCGCAGGATCAGCGCACTTATGGCATCGGTGCGCAAATTCTGCTCGATTTGGGGGTGCGCAAAATGCACGTCATGTCGGCGCCCAAACGTTTCCATGCGCTTGCAGGCTTTGGTCTGGAAGCGGTCGATTATGTTTCTGATTAAGGAAACACTGACTAACTCAGTGTTTCCTGCTTAGGGCAGGATGCCCTAACGCGAACAACGACGTTAGTCGTTGATTCGTGTAGGCCGTCGCGGGCATGTGCCGCGACGAGACTTGCTGAATAAATCCATGGATGGATTTATTCAGCGCCAACTAAGGTGAGTTTGTATGAGCGGCATTCGTACCATTGAGGGCGGCCTGACGATTGAAGCGGGTCGTTTCGTGATTTTGGTCACGCGGTTTAACGGTTTTATTTGTGAGTCGCTGCTGGCGGGTGCGTTGGATGGTTTGAAGCGTCACGGCGTGAGTGATGACAATATCCGCATCGTGCGTGTGCCGGGCGCGTACGAGCTGCCGCTGGTGGCGCAGAAAGTGGCTGCGCGCGCGGATTGCGACGCGATTATCGCGCTGGGCGCGGTCATTCGCGGTTCCACGGCGCATTTCGACTATGTGGCAGGCGAGGCGGCCAAGGGCTTGTCGAGCGTGGGACTGGATTTTGGTTTGCCGGTGGTATTCGGCGTATTGACTACCGATACCATCGAGCAGGCGATTGAGCGTGCAGGCACCAAGGCGGGCAACAAGGGGTTCGAGGCGGCGATGACCGCGATTGAAATGGTGAACCTGCTGGATCAGATCGAGGCTTGATGTGAGCGAGACGACCTCCAAATTTCGCCGTGCTCGTCCTGCGCCTCCGGGCATGGCGGCGCGCAGGCGTGCTCGCCGCAAGGCGGTGCAGGCCTTGTATCAACTCCAGATCAATCCGACATCGCTGGTTGAGCTTGAGGCGCAGTTCATGCAGGAGCCGGATATTCTCAAGGCCGATCTTGAGCATTTTCGCAAGCTGTTGCAGGGCATTATCGCCAGCCGTCAGGAGCTGGATGCGTTGCTTGCGCCGCTGGTCAGCCGTCCATTGGACGAGGTCGATCCGATTGAACATGCCGTGCTTTGGGTGGGCGCGTATGAATTGCGCGATTGCCTGGACATGCCCTACCGCGTGGTGATGAACGAAGCCATCGAGTTGGGCAAGATGTTCGGTGCTGAGGGCAGCCATGGTTTTGTGAATGGCGTGTTGGATAAATTAGTGCCGAGTTTGCGCGCGGCTGAGTTCAAGCAGCCGGGTTGATATCACGGCGTCGTGTGCTCCATTTCTCTATTTCAAGGGAAAACGGCGGTTAAAACCTGTGCAAAGTCTCGTTGAACGGCGTATTGCGGCGCAAAAAATCGCCTCAAAATGCTCACATAGTGCGCCTATGCTGCGCTTTTTCGCTTGCACTGCATCCGTTGATCGAGATTTTGAACGGGTTCTGAGGGCTTATGGGCGAGTTTGAGCTTATTCAGCGCTTTTTCTTCACCCGGTCAGCCGATGCCGAAGCGGGCGTGGCTTTGGGCATAGGCGACGATGCCGCTTTGTTGCAACCTACGGCTGGGCATCATCTTGTTGTGACGACCGATACCCTGGTGGAAGGCGTGCACTTTCTGGCTGACGATGATCCCGTCAGTTTGGGACACAAGGCCTTGGCGGTGAACCTGAGTGATTTGGCCGCCATGGGCGCGCGTCCACGCTGGTTTTTGCTGAATCTGAGTCTGCCGCTGGTTGATGAGGCTTGGCTGCGTGCGTTTGCCGAAGGTTTGCAGGGGCTGGCGCAACGCTATGACGTGCGTCTGGTGGGCGGCGATACCGTGCGCGGAGCGCTGAGCATGAGCATTACCGCACTGGGGGAACGTCCGCACTCGGCGGCAGCGTCGATGCTGCGCTCCGGCGCCAGGGTGGGCGACTGGATTGCGGTCAGCGGCGTCCCCGGTGAAGCAGCGTTGGGGCTGGCGCAGCGTCTGGGGCATCGTCATTTTTCTGATGATTTGGCACAGCACGCGCTGGAACGTCTGCATCGTCCGACGCCGCGTGTCGAGCTGGGGCTGGCATTGTGCGGCCTGGCCTCCAGCGCTGTGGATATTTCCGACGGTCTGGCGCAGGATCTTGGCCATATCCTCGCGGCCAGCGGTGTGGGGGCGAGTATTGATCTTGCGCGTTTGCCGTGCTCGGCGCTGCTTGCCTCCGCGGCGCAGGACGAGGCCTGGCAGGCTCAGCTGGCGGGCGGCGATGATTATGAGCTGCTTTTTACCTTGCCGCCGGATGCGCTGGATCGGCTTGTGCACTGTCCTGAATCCCTGACCCTGATTGGTCGCATCGAGGCGGAGCCGGGGTTGCGTCTGCGCCGTGCGGACGGTTCGTTGTTCAACCTTGCGAGGCGCGGGCATGACCATTTCGCCTGAATCTGTCCGGATGCACACGAGCGTCCGGGCGGTACTGCGTGACCCCGTACTGCTGCTGGCACATGGTCTGGGCAGCGGGCTTGCGCCCAAGGCTCCGGGCACCTTCGGTACGCTGGCGGCGCTGTTGCCGTGGCTGTTGCTGGTGCAGCTGTCCTGGCCGATCTATCTTGCCGTGCTGTTGCTGGCCGCCGCGGGCGGTATTTGGCTGTGCGGTGAAGCAGCGCGGCGTATGGGCGGCGAACATGGCGGTGAGGCCGATCCAGGCGGGATTGTATGGGATGAATGGGTCGGAGTATGGATTGCGCTGGCCGCCGTGCCGGGCATGAATCAGCCCGTGAGCGCATGGCATGAGCAATGGCTTTGGGCGCTGGCTGCCGTGGTGCTGTTCCGTGTGTTCGATATTCTCAAACCCGGTCCGATCGGTTGGTGCGACCGCAATCTGCATGGCGGGCTGGGCATTATGCTGGATGATGTCGTCGCGGGCGGTGCAGCGTTTTTGCTGCTGTACGCGGTGCATTTCGTGTTAAGCCTGTTGTAAGCTCTCGCAACTTCCACTTGCGGCGTCAAAGAATGCACCTTTGCGATGTCACCATGTTTTATACCGCGCATGGAGGCGGTGTGCGGCGTTATCTGCGCGCCAAGCGGCGCTGGGCGTCCAATCAGGAGGGCGCGCGCTATACGTTGCTGACGCCCGGTGAACGTGTTGCCAAGCGGGGCAATCATTGGCTTTTGCCTGCGCCGATGCTGCCTTTCAGTCATGGCTACCGTTTTCCTCTGCGCCGCGCACCCTGGATCAAAACCCTGGTTGAGATGGCGCCCGACGTCATTGAGGCGGGCGATCCCTACCGCCTGGCGCGCGCGGCGCTGACGGCGGCGGATCGTTTGGGCGTGCCGGTCACCGCGTTCATGCACTCGGATCTGCCCCGCTTTGTCGAGCAGCGTTTTGGTGATTGGGCCGGGCGGCGTGCGCAGACCTATCTTTTGAACCTGTATTCGGCCTTTGATGCTGTGCAGGTTCCCAGCCTGGGGCTGGCTAATCGGATGCGGGCGCTGGGTCTGAATAATGTGGTGTGGCAGCCCTTGGGCGTCGATGCAGATCGGTTTGATCCGGCGCTGCGTCATTCGGTCGTGCGTGAGTGGATGAATCTGGCGGATGACGTGCGTCTTCTGGTGTTTGCCGGGCGTTATGCGCGTGAGAAAAATATCGACATTCTGCTGGATGCGATGCGCTTGCTGGGGAAGGACTACCAGTTGCTTTTGATCGGCCCGGATATGCCGCCATCGAATCTCAGCAATGTAAAAGCTTATTCCGAGTTTTGCGACAGCGTGCAGCTGGCGCGGTTTTTGGCCTCGGCGGATGCGCTGGTTCATGCGGGCGATCAGGAAACCTTCGGTTTGATCGTGCTGGAGGGCATGGCCTCGGGGCTGCCGGCCATCGGCGTGCGCGGCGGAGCCTTGCCTGAGCTGATTACGCCGGAGGTGGGTGTGCTGGCTCAGCCGCGTGATGCAGCGAGCCTGGCGCAGGCCGTGCGCGATCTGTTTGCGCAGGACTGGCGCGCCATGGGGCAGGCGGCGAGGTGTCGGGTGGATCGTCATTTCCGCTGGGAGGTGGTGTTGCAACAGCAACATGCGTTTTACCGCGCCTTGCAGGCCGGCACCTTCAAGCACGAATCCTATGTGCAGGCCAGCGAGATCTCTCATGCCGGCTTTTGAGCAGCGCAAACTCAGCTGTCCGCCTGCGTTGAGCGTGGTGATGCACGATGTGGCGCCGGCGACCTGGGCGGCGTGTCATGCGCTGCTCCAGGTTCTGGACGAGGTACAGCCTGCGCCAGTGAGTCTGCTGGTGGTTGCGGATTATCACCGCGGGCAGAGCATAGAGCAGGACACCGCTTTTTTGCGTGCCATGGAGCAACGCCTCTCGCGGGGAGATGAGATACTGGTGCATGGGCTGTGTCATCTGGATGAATCGCCCGCGCCCGGAGCCTGGCGCGAACGTTTCTTTCGGCGCGTCTATACGGCGAGCGAGGGCGAGTTTTTCAGCCTGAGCCGGGAGGATGCACTGGAACGGATGCAGCAGGCGCGTGCGCGCTTCAAGGCGCTGGGTTGGCAGCCGCAAGGCTTCGTGGCTCCGGCGTGGCTGATGGGACAGGGAGCGCAGGCAGCCTTGCGCGATAGTGCCTTTGACTACAGTACCAGCCGCCGCGAGCTGATCGCCTTGCCCTCGGGGCGGCGTTTCAATGCGCCCAGTCTGGTGTGGAGCGTGCGTGCGGCCTGGCGTCGGCGCGCTTCAGCGCTGTGGAACACGTATCTGTTGCGCCGCGTTCTTGGCGACCCGCAGCGCTACCCCCTTTTGCGCCTCGGACTGCATCCGGCGGATGCGGCGCACCCCGAGTGCGTCGGGTTTTGGCGGCAGGCTTTGCAACAAGCGCTACAGGCCGGACGCGAGCCGATGACCAAGGGGGCGTGGCTGGCGCGTCAGCTTGGGCTTTGAGGCTAAGCAGCCTGTCGAACTTGAGACGAATTGGCTGCAAAAGCTTGCGGAATCCATCCCTGGATTCCGCCCTTCGGGTGATGCTTCGCATCCCAACGCCGCTCCAGGCGGCGTTTTTCAGACCTGTTCATATTTCGCCTGTTTTTTTAGCCAATAGTTCCTGCTACTGCCGAAAAAATCATCACTTAGCAGGCGACCTCACCAGGCGTCTGCTCATGCAGGGCGGCTGAATCATGCCGCTCCAGCAGGTCGCGCAGAAACCCGCGCAGTTCATCCAGACCCAGTTTGCTCAGTGAGGAAAAGAGTTGCACGCTCACGCTTTTCGGCAGATCTTTTTTGAGTTTTTGCAACACGGAGGATGCCGCACCGCGTGAAAGCTTGTCGGCCTTGGTGAGCAGGATGTGCACGGGCAGCTGGCGCTTCACGCAGGCCTCAATCAGCATTTCATCAAAAGGTCGCATGGGGTGACGAATGTCCATCATCAGCACGGTAAGCTTCAGGCTCAGGCGTTGGCTGAAATATTCGTCCATCATTGCACCCCAGTTTTTGCGCATTTCCATAGGGACTTCGGCGTAACCGTAGCCCGGCAAGTCCACCAGGCGTTTGCTTTCATCCAGGGCGAAGACGTTGAGCAGCTGAGTACGCCCCGGGCGCTTGCTGGCGCGAGCCAGGTTCTTCTGGGCGCACAAGGTATTGAGTGCGCTGGATTTTCCGGCATTGGAGCGTCCGGCAAAGGCGATTTCTACCCCTAGGTCGGAGGGGAGCTGACGAGCCTCGGGGGCGCTTTTGATGAACGCCGCGCGCGCGAAATAGGCTCTGAGTTGTGTGTTTTCTGTTTGCATCTGCGCATTCTAGCAGCCGATTCTCCTAAAGTCCGACAGGCTACCAGGCCAGTTTTTACTCTGGTTTTAGCATGGGGATGGATGAAATCATGCGCGCTGAGGTTACAATCTTACGCCTTGTCGAAAAATGACATACAACAAACCACAAGACTACGCATGAGGACTGCCATGAATGTTCGCTTCAAGCTGATGGCTGCCCTGACTTTGGGCATGATGCAGGGCATGGTCTGCGCGGCGGAAGCCCCGATCATGTCGACGGCGGGTGATGCCGCCGCAGGCCAAGCCAAGTCGGCCATGTGTGTGGCCTGCCATGGCGCGGACGGCAATAGCCCGAGTCCGGCATTCCCCTCCATCGCCGGGCAGAACGCGACTTACATTGCCAAGCAGTTGCAGGATTACAAGTCCGGCAAGCGGGTGAATGCACTGATGGTGGGTATCGTCGCCGCACTGAGTCCCGAAGATATGAAGAATCTGGCGGCGTTTTATGCCGCGCAGCCGGTCAAGGCGCAGGCGACCAAGGATGGGGGCGTTGCAGCCGATGTGCAGGCTCTGGTTGAGCATGGGCGCGTGCTGTACCAGACCGGCCGCGCCGCCGAGGGGAGTGCGCCGGCGGTTGCCGCATGCAGCGCATGTCATGGTGAAGCCGGTTTCGGCAACGCGCCGGCGGCTTATCCCGCACTGCGCGCTCAGCACGCGGCCTATACCGAATTGATGCTCAAGTCTTTCCGTGAGAGTTCGCGCAATAACGATCTGAACGCCGTGATGCGTCAGGCGGGGCAGGCGTTGACAGACGATGATATACGCGCCCTTGCGGCGTATGCGTCCAGCATGAAATAGTTCTTTGAACACTTCCAGGAACTCCGGGGCGCGTCGCCAGCTCCATGGGCATGGCATGTGTCGCTGTTTGCCTCTTGACAGGCCGTTGAAAAACGGTCTGTCAAGGCGAGGCATGGATGGCTCGCACGCAAATCAAATACGCAAGGGCTTGATTTGTCGTCGCCGTGCCCGGACATGTGCCGGGCACGGCGTGTTGAAAAAGGGCAGGAAAGCCCTTTTTCAACATCCTGTTAGACCAAGTGACGTAATCCTGATAACGACGGTATGACCCAAACACATTCCCCAGCGCCGCGTGGCCGTTCGCTTCTCGCCTTTTTGGGCTCGATGAATCTTGCCATTACCTTGCTGGTTGCCGTGGGGCTGGCGTCGATCGTCGGCACGGTGCTGCAACAGAATCAGCCTTACGGCGATTATTTGATGAAATTCGGCCCGTTCTGGTTCGAAGTGTTTCGTGCGCTGGATTTGTACGATGTGTATTCCGCACCCTGGTTTCTGGCGATTTTCACCTTGCTGGTGGTTTCGACCAGCGCCTGCGTGATTCGCAATGCGCCTAATATGTTGCGCGAGATGTTCACTTATCGCAGTCGGGTCGGCGAGAAAGAAATTCGCGCCATGCGAGAGCATGTTGAATGGCCGCATCTGCCGATGAGCGTTGAGGCCGCCGCGATTGAAAGTCGGCGTGTCCTGCTGGATGAGGGCTTCAAGTTCAAGGAGTCGCGCGTCAAGGAAGGCTATATGTTCGCGGCGCGCAAGGGCAGCCTGCAACGTTTGGGTTATATCTTCACCCACGTCGCCATCGTGGTGATCTGTATTGGCGGGATGCTGGATTCGCGTATATGGTTGTCCTATCTTGAGCTGACGGACAAGCTGAAGGTGGAAACGCGCAGCGTGCCGTTGTCCCAGGTGCCCGAAGAGAGCAAGGTGGCTGCGAGTAATCCTGGTTTTCGCGGTAATGTGAACGTGCCTGAGGGCAGCCAGACGTCGATACTGTTCTTGAATGTGCGCGATGGCTATGTGGTGCAAAAGCTGCCGTTCGATATCGAGGTCAAGGATTTTCGTATTGAGCACTACGATAACGGTATGCCCAAGTCCTACCAGAGTGATCTGGTGCTGACGGATCCTAAGCATCCGAACGATCCGGTTGAAGCGACCATTGCTGTCAACAAGCCGTTGATTTACGGAAACTACGCCATTTACCAGGCCAGTTTTGGTGATGGAGGCTCGCGTCTGCAACTCACGTCGTGGCAAATGGCAGGCGCCTCGGCGGGTTTGTCGCAAACGCTTGAGGGCGCTATTTTTCAGGACATTCCATTCACGGTCGGGGATGAAAAATACACCCTGGAGCTGAATGATTTCCGCTTGTTCAATATCAATCCGGTGACGGATGCCGACGGCAAAACGCACGAGAAGAATTTCGGTCCGAGCATGGTGTTCCGTATGCGCGACGCAGCGGGACAGGCGCGTGAGTACGAAAATTATATGGCGCCGGTGGTGATGGAGGGGCGCCCGGTATTTATTTCCGGGATGCGTGAGCAGGTGGGCGGTGAAATGCGCTTCCTCTACATCCCCGCGGATCGAGATAACCAGATGGCGACCTTTATGGATTTTTACCATCGCCTGCATGATGCAGCGCAGATCGACCGCGCGGTGATGTCGATGCTGAGCGAGGTCAATCCCGAGGCGGCCAAGCTTCCCGCAGCGGGGGAGGCCATACGCACCATGGTGCAGACTTTCGTGAAGGGCGGTTATGACGCGATCGGCGCCGATCTTGAAGCGCGCGTGCCCAAGGAACAGCTGGAGCGCGCCTTTGAAACCAGCGCGCGCGTGCTGCAAACCGTTCTTAGCCGCATGTATGTAACCATGATGAACGAGCGCGGCATGACGGAGATCGGCGGCGAGAAGGATGAACGTTTTCTTGCCGATGCTGTCGCAGCGGTGAATGCGCTGGTGTTTTACGGGTCGCCGATTTATTTGCAGATGACGGGGTTTGAGCAAATTCAGGCTTCCGGTCTTCAGATCACCAAATCCCCCGGTAAAAACGTGGTGTATTTAGGCAGCTTTCTGTTGATGCTTGGCGTGTTCATGTTGTTTTACATCCATCCGCGTCGCGCCTGGGTGTTGGTGCGTGAATCACCCCATGGACGCGGGGCGCGGGTCTTGTTTGCGACCACAAGTCATCGCAAGACCCTGGATATGGCCAAGGTTTCGCATGGGCTGCTCCGAACGATGGTCGGCAAGCTTGGCGCCGAGCCTGTTACAGCCGGGAAAGCCTGAGATTTCAGGTGAATTTGAATCAGGACTTGCGCAAAACCGCCCCAGCGGCGTTCAAGCGCTTCGCCGTACTTGACAGGGTGTTGAAAAACGCCCGTTAACGCAAGCCATGGATGGCTTGCACGAAGATCAATCACGCTAAGTAATTGATCTTCTAGGACTGTCGCGGCTGGGCACATCCCTGTGCCCAGCCCTTCGGGGAACGCAAAGCGTTCCATCGTTGCTTCACGTAACGGCGTGCACCGCTTTGATGCGCGTTGAAAAAGGGCAGGAAAGCCCTTTTTCAACATCCTGTTAAAGCGTACTGGCATCAAAGTGTTGCCTAGCTGGGACACTTTTGCGCAAGTCCTATGAATAACTTAAAGAGGGGGGGATGACGTGTCTGCCAATGCAAATGTACTGAACAGTGCCTCGGGTTTGCCGCCAGTGGCCAGCCCAGCCGGGCGGATGGGGGATATTCTGTGGCTGCTGGCGGTGCTTGGAAGCGCTTTTGGCGCGCTGTTTGCCTTCAGTGGCCGTATGGATGTTTACGAAATCTCTATTCTTGCAGGGACGGCTCTGGGTCTGGCAGCGTTGGGCTGGTACTGGCGCGGTATTCGCGGCCTGGGCATTGCGGTTGCCGTGCTGAGCGCCCTGGCGCTGTGGCGCTATGGCGTGCACTTTGGCGATCAGCTTTCCGTGGGGCGCGAGGCTCTTGCCGCGGCGCAGAACAAGGATTTCTTTCTCAAGTACCTGGTGTCGAGCCAAAGCGCGATCATGTGGATGAGCGCACTCTACGTCGGAGCCGCCCTCACCTATTTTCTTGCATTGCTGACGCGCACCGAGTACATCGGCAAAATCGCGTCAGTGCTGGTGTGGTCGGCCACGGCCTTTGGCTTTGCCGGGATGCTGGCGCGCTGGCGCGAGTCCTATCTGATTAACGTGGATTACGGCCATATTCCGGTGAGCAATCTGTATGAAGTGTTCATCCTGTTCTCCGTGATTACAGCCTTGATCTACCTGTTTTACGAGGGGCGTTTCAAAACCCGCGCCTTGGGCGGCTTTGTGATGCTGGTGATTTCCGCCGCCGTAGGCTTCCTTTTGTGGTACACCTTTGATCGCGGCGCCAATGTCATCCAACCTCTGGTTCCGGCGCTGGACAGTTATTGGATGAAAATTCATGTTCCGGCCAATTTCATCGGTTATGGTGCTTTTGCCATTGCGGCGATGATTGCCGTGGCCTACCTCATCAAGCTCAAGATGGGGGGCGATGGCGAGCGTGATCTGCTGCCCAAACTGGAGATCATGGATGACCTGATGTACAAGTCGATTGCCTTGGGCTTTGGTTTCTTTACCGTGGCGACCATTCTCGGGGCGATGTGGGCGGCGGAAGCCTGGGGCGGTTACTGGTCCTGGGATCCCAAGGAAACCTGGGCATTGATTGTGTGGCTGAACTATGCGGCCTGGCTGCATCTGCGCCTGACCAAGGGTTGGCGCGGCGCGCCGATGGCATGGTGGTCGGTGATCGGCCTGTTCGTCACGACGTTTGCCTTCCTGGGCGTCAATATGTTTCTGAGTGGTTTGCACTCGTACGGCACTTTGTAAACGTTCATTTTCAAAAGGGAGTCTTGATATGAAGTCCATGTTGCTTGCGTTGACATTGCTGGTTCCGCTCGGCTCGGCTTGGGCGGATGCGCCGACTAAGTTGGTTGAGGAAATGGTGCATTACGACACTATCGCCATCCCGGTGGATGTGAAGGCTGCGCCGGGTGAAGTCGTCGTGCAGGAACTGTTTTCCTTCAACTGTGGTCATTGCCATCATTTTGAGCCCACGGTGCAGGCATGGCTGGAGAAAAAGCCTGCCAATGTACGTTTTGAGCGTGTCGAAGTCGCCTTCAACCCGGGCTGGGTTCCCTTGAGCAAGGCGTATTACGCGCTGAAGCAGCTGGGTAAGGCTGACGAGCTGACGCCCGCGATTTTTAATGCCGTGCATAACGAGCGTCGCCCATTGAATACGCCTGAACTGATTGCTGATTTCGTCGCGAGCAAAGGCGTTGACCGTGAAGCTTTCCTCAAGGCGTACAACGGTTTTGTCGTGGACAGCGAAATGCGACGCGGCATCCAGTTAGCGCGCCAGTACGATGTTCACGGCGTGCCTGCGGTGGTTGTGCAAGGGAAGTATCGTATCGAAGGTGAGCTGGCGGGCGGCAACGATAAAATGCTGGGCGTGGCGGATGCGTTGGCCGCCAAGATTGTGGCGGAATCAAGCGCGAAGACCGGCAAGTAGGCATCTTGGTCAGCGCTGATTTATTCCATCTCTGGAATAAATCAGTACTTCCCTTGACTTTCGACAGAACGAATCAACCCCGGACGAAGCAACTGCCCGGGGCTTTTTTTTGTTTGTCTTCAACGTGCGGACATATTCCACCCAGAAACTATCTGCGTCGTTTGTTTGCTTTACGGGGTTCAGAACCATGCAAAACATCGTTATCGTCGGCGGCGGCGCAGGAGGCCTAGAGCTGGCCACACATTTGGGGCGAGCCAAGCTCAAATCGGTCACGCTGATCGATCGCGAACGTACGCATTTGTGGAAACCGTTGCTGCATGAAGTGGCGACGGGCACCTTGGACGATGGCGTGGACGCCTTGTCTTATCGGGCGCATTGTGCGCGCGTGGGGATCCGCTTTCATCTGGGAGAGGTGATCGGCATGGATCGGGAACGGCGAGAGCTTTTGCTTGCGCCCATGTTGGGCGCTCACGGTGAAGAGGTGCTCCACGCCCGGCGTGTCGCCTTTGATACCCTGGTGTTCGCGGTGGGGGCGCATTCAAACGATTTCGGCATATCAGGCGTACGTGAGCATTGCCATTCGCTCGACTCTTCCGCACAGGCTCAGGCCTTCCATCTTGAGCTGCTCAATCGTTTTCTGCATGTCCAGGAGGAGGGAGGCGAGGACGAACGCGTGACGGTTGCCATTGTCGGCGCCGGGGCGACTGGCGTGGAGCTGGCGGCTGAGCTGTTTAATGCCGCCGAGATGCTGGCGCATTACGGCGTGGAACGCGCCGGGAGAAAGGGCTTGCGAGTGGTGTTGATTGAAGCCGCTGGGCGCGTGCTTCCTGCCTTGCCTGAGGCCATGTCGCAGCGCGCCCAGGTTGTACTGGAAAAATTAGGTGTGGAGTTGCACCTCGATACGGCAGTACAGCGCATCGAAGCTGGCCGCGTTTTGACCAAGGATGGAGCCGTGTTTGCGGCGGATTTGATCGTGTGGGCGGCGGGCATTCAGGCGCCTGCGTTTCTGGCGTGCCTGGGGCTGCCTGTGAACCGCATCAACCAGCTTGAGGTCGAGGCCGACTTGCGCGTCAAAGGCGAAGACACGATTTACGCTCTGGGGGATTGCGCCTATCTGCGCGAGGCGCCTAGTTCGGCGGCTCCAGCGGGTCGTCTGGTTCCGCCGCGTGCGCAAGCCGCCCACCAGATGGCGAAATATCTGGCACACGCCCTGATCGCTCATGAGCGCAAGGGATCCGGGGCAAGCGCCATGAAGCCGTTCGCCTACCATGACCACGGCTCACTGGTGTCCTTGGCGGATTACCAGACCTTGGGTTCGGTGATGGACGATGTGATGCACGGCCGCTTCCTGATTGAGGGGCCGATGGCGCGCACGGCCTATCTGTCGTTGTATCGCCAGCACCAGCTTGCCTTGCACGGCTCCTGGCGTACGGCTTTGATGATGCTGGTGAGTGGGATGCACCAGCTGATTCGTCCAAGCATCAAGCTGTACTGAGAGATAGCAGCTCACTCAAACGCACATCGCGCTCCCCCTCGCTTGCCGTGACCAGGGTGGCGTGACCCACCTTGCGTCCCTTGCGTGCATCCTTGCCGTAGGCGTGGAAATACAGCTCGCGCACGCTCATGGCGCGGGTGCGCGAGGGCAGCTCGCCAATGAAGTTCAGCATGGCGCTGGCGCCGCGCAGCGCCGTGCTGCCCAGGGGGAGGTCGAGAATGGCGCGCAAATGATTTTCAAACTGGCTGCACACCGCTCCTTCAATCGTCCAGTGCCCGGTGTTGTGCACGCGCGGAGCGATTTCGTTGGCGATTAAGCTGTCAGCTGTGACAAAAAATTCGAAACCGAGTGTGCCGACATAGTCCAGCGCTTCAAGGACTCGGCGGGCGTAGGCCTCGGCCTCAGCCTGCATGGGGTCTTTGGCGCGGCTGAGGGAAAGCTTGAGGATGCCGGCATCATGGGTATTTTCTGAAAGCGGATAAAACGCCAGCTCGCCCGAACGCGAGCGTACCGCGATAATTGAAACTTCGCGTTCAAAGCGGATAAAACCTTCCAGAATCAGCGCGCTTCCGCCGAGCGCGCTCCATGCGAGTGGAATATCCGCAGAACCGCGCAGCACATATTGTCCCTTGCCGTCGTAGCCCATGCGGCGAGTCTTGAGAACGGCGGGCAAGCCGATCTCTGCGACGGCCTGCTCCAGTTCGGCCTGGCTGTCCACGGCACGCCAGGGCGGGGTGGGAATCGCCAGCTCGGCAAACAGGGTCTTTTCGTTGACCCGATCCTGGGCGACTTCCAGCGCTTTGGGCGGCGGGAAAAGCCGGGTCTGTGCATTGGTCAGGTGCAGAGCGGGCAGGGGGATATTTTCGAATTCTAGCGTGATGATGTCGGTGGACTGAATCAGGCGTTGCAGCGCCTCGGGGTCGTCATAGTCCGCGATAATCTGTTCACCGAGCGTGGCGGCACAGGCTTCCTGCGCCGGGTCGAGAAATACAAACTCCAGCCCAAGCGGAATGCCGGCGAGCGCCAGCATACGTCCAAGCTGTCCGCCGCCGATAATGCCGATGCGCTTGGCTTCGGACAGGGGTTCAACGGCACGGGCTTCGGAAAATGAATGTGTCATGAGCTCAGACTCGCGGATCGGGGTATTCCAGTACGGACTGGGTTTGCTCGGCGCGAAACAGCACAAGACGCTCGCGCAGCTCCGGGCGGTTATTGCCCAGAATGGCCGCTGCTAGCAGGGCGGCATTTTTTGCGCCAGCCTGACCGATGGCGAGGGTGGCGACCGGGATGCCCGCAGGCATTTGCACGATGGAGAGCAGAGAGTCCATGCCATTGAGCGCCTTGGATTGCACGGGCACGCCCAGGACGGGCACGACGGTCTTGGCGGCGAGCATTCCGGGCAGATGTGCCGCCCCGCCGGCTCCGGCGATAATGACCTCCAGGCCGCGCTCGGCGGCCTTTGCGGCATAATCCATCAGCAGATCAGGCGTGCGGTGCGCAGACACCACCCTCACTTCATGTGCGATGCCAAAAGATTCGAGGATTGCTACGCTGTGCTGCATAGTGTCCCAGTCGGACTTGGAGCCCATGACCACGCCGACGAGCGCTGGGCAGGAATGTGCGGGCGAGGAAGATGAAGACATGAATTAAATCGCCATAAATATCGGGGGCGTCCCTGCCCAAAACACGAAGCTTAACGGGGTGCACGCTCAGGCTCAATAGGCATCCGGTATTTGTCCGCGATGTTGGGAAGGCGACGTTGTATCATGCCCGAATTAATCAGGTGAACAGTAATGCAAGGCGAACGACTACAAAAAGTGCTGGCGGGATGGGGGCTGGGCTCACGCCGGGCGATAGAACAATGGATTGCCGCAGGCGAGGTCAAGGTCAACGGTGAGGTGGCGACTTTGGGTACGCGGATTGTGCCGACGGATCGGGTGGAAATTCGCGGGCAACCCGTGCGTTCGCGGGTGGAAGGTTTTACCCGCCGGGTGTTGATTTACCACAAGCCTGAAGGTGAGCTGACCACTCGTTCCGACCCTGAAGGTCGTCCTACGGTTTTTGAAAGCCTGCCGCCGATTCGTGACGGACGTTGGATTACCGTCGGTCGTCTGGACTTCAATACTTCAGGTTTGTTGATTGTCACCAACGACGGCGAACTGGCGAATCGGATGATGCACCCTTCGCGTGAGTTGCTGCGCGTGTACGCGGCGCGGGTGTTTGGCGACTTGACCGCCGAGATGATTAAACAGCTCAAGGAAGGCGTTGAGCTGGAGGATGGGGTGGCGCGTTTCGAATCGGTCGAAGATGCGGGTGGCACCGGGATGAATCACTGGTATCACGTCGGCTTGCGCGAAGGTCGCAATCGCGAAGTGCGTCGCATGTTCGAGGCCGTGGGCGTGCCGGTGAGCCGTCTGATTCGTATCCAGTATGGCGATTTGACCTTGCCGCCGCGCCTGCGCCCGGGCAAGTGGAACATGTTGACGGCGGAAGAGGCTGAGGCACTGGTGCTCAGCATGGGGATGCCGCCGAAAAAAACCGCCTCCGCGGCTGTGCGCCCGGCACGACGCCTGCCCCTGCGTCCTGCAATGCGTGAACAGGAAGGCGAGGCTCGGCGCATGGATGAGCGCTCACGTAGGCCTGCACGCGGTGACGAGTCGCGCCGCCCGGCATCTCAGGCGCCGCAGCAGGCTGCAGAGCGTAAAACCTATGTGGTGCGCGCTGGGCGCGCTGAGCGCCAGATTGATTCCAAGCCGGACTCCGCAGCGTCGAAGCAGCGTCCCGCGGTACGGGCGCATGAGTCAAGACGCACCCCCGCTTTGGGGCGTGAGCGTAGCGCGCAGGCGCGTCCGCCACGCAAGCGCGGGTGAAGGGGGCGTGATCGCAAACGCGCCTTCTGCTCGGCAGAGAAAAGCGCATAACCACTCTGTGAAAAAGGTTATTCACAAATCAGGCTTTATACTTCATGCTTGCGGCAGGAATCAGCCAATGGTGCTCCGCGATGTGTGAAATACCCGGGTTTGACATACTCTTCGAACATATGGCAGATGCGGTCTACCTCATCGATCCGGAAACGTCCAATATCCTCTGGTGCAATCATGCGGGGTATAAGGAGCTGGGTCTGGATGCGGCGGATGTGCTGCATTCTTCCGTTCTCAGCCTGCAAAAAGACGTGACGGGGATGCCGCAATGGGCAGACATTGTGCAGGTGATACGCAATGTTCCGGTTTACACCTTTATTGGGCGTCATCGACATCGTGATGGCGGTGAAATCGCGGTTGAGGTCAATACCTCTCACTTTAGCCGCAATGGGTGTGAATATTTCCTCTCTATCGCCCGCAATATCAATAAGCGTGTTTTGACGGAGAGACGGCTGAACGAAAGCGCTCAGCAGAACTGGTTTGTACTCAATGAGTCCATGGATGGGCTGTGGGACTGGAATGTTGCTACGGGCGAGGTGTTCTTCAGTCCAAAATTAAAGCAGATCCTCGGTTACGGGCCGGATGAAATGGAGCCTAGGGTTGAGACCTGGAGCGACAATATTCATCCTGAAGACAAAGATGATGTGCTTGCTGCGTTGCAACAACATTTGGATGGGAAATGCAGCCGTTATGAAGCGGAATACCGCATCAAAAATCGTAACGGTCGTTATCTATGGATTTATGATCGCGGCAAGGTTGCCGAATACGATCCACAGGGGGGGGCGTTGCGCGTCATCGGTATGATGCAAAACGTGACCGACCGGAAAATGCTGGAGCTGCATCTCGATCATCTTGCGCATATGGATGATTTGACCCAACTGCCCAATCGGCGCGCGGGCATGAACCAGCTCAACCGCATCCTGCGCCAGGCTGAGCACCAGCAGCAGCCGCTGTGCGTCGGCGTGATTGATATTGACCATTTCAAGCGGATCAATGACCAGTACGGCCACCCGATCGGCGACGAGGTCATTGCCCGTGTCGCCCAGATCCTGCGCCAGCATCTGCGTAGAGCCGATTATGTGTTCCGCATGGGGGGCGAAGAGTTTGTCTTATTGTTGCCCAACACCAGCGTTGACGACGCACGACAGTTTGAGGGCAGGCTGCATACCCGCTTGCAGGAGGTGAACTGGCTTGAGGCGTACAGCATCCCCAAGGTCACGTTCAGTATCGGTATAGCCTGTTTTCCGGATGACGCGAAAAGCATGGATCAGCTTATGCTCTTGGCCGACAATGCCTTGTACCAGGCCAAAGAAAACGGGCGAAACAGAACCTGCTTCGCCCAGAAGAAAGATTAAACCCGGATCCATTAGGCGACCTTGTACCTGTGCATGCCCTGAGAGGGGCTTCCCGTCCGTGCTTCTCGCCCACAGAGTCCTTCATGGAGTCATCGTCCATGCAAAAATCATCTCGCCATCATCGCGCGTCCTGAAGGGACATTCGGGTTAAAACCTTGTGCTTAACAGGCTGCTGAAATCGTCGTTGCAGCAGCTTCCTGGGTATCCCAAGCAGGCGCAGCGCGCTTATTTTGCCGCCCCAAGCGCTGCCGCCACAATCGACTTGGCTTCATCCTGAATTTCTTTCAGATGTGCCTCGCCCTTGAAGCTTTCGGCGTAGATTTTGTAAATATCTTCCGTACCGGATGGGCGGGCGGCAAACCAGCCGTTTTCGGTGGTGACCTTCAGACCGCCGATTTCAGCGTTATTCCCTGGGGCGCGGGTGAGTTTTGCGGTAATTTTATCCCCCGCGAGGGTTTCTGCCGTGACCTGCTCTGAGCTGAGTTTGGCGAGGATCTGTTTCTGCTCGCGGCTGGCGGCGGCGTCCACGCGATCGAAAATCGGATTGCCGTGGCGTTCGGTGAGGTTTTTATAGTACACGCTGGGATCTTCACCTGTTTTGGCGGTGATTTCAGCAGCGAGCAGGTTGAGGATGATGCCGTCCTTATCGGTGCTCCAGGCCGTGCCGTCCATACGCAGGAAGGATGCGCCCGCGGATTCTTCGCCGCCAAAACCGCAATGGCCGTTGACCAGACCGTCCACAAACCATTTGAAACCGACCGGCACTTCACGCAGGCCGCGGTGGAGGTCTTGCGCGACACGGTCGATCATGGAGCTGGAGACCAGAGTTTTACCGATATAGGCGTTGGCCGGCCAGTGTGGGCGATTGCGGAACAGGTAGTCGATACACACGCTCAGGTAGTGGTTGGAATTCATCAGTCCGCCGCTGGGGGTGACGATGCCGTGGCGGTCGGCATCGGTGTCGTTGCCAAACGCGACGTCAAAGCTGTCCTTGAGGCGAATCAGCCCGGCCATGGCGTAGGGGGATGAACAGTCCATGCGAATTTTGCCGTCGTGATCCAGTGTCATGAAAGCGAAACGCGGGTCGATATCCTTGTTCACCACGTCGATATTCAGGCCGTAGGTCTCGGCAATCGGCGTCCAGTAGGGCAGACCGGCGCCGCCCATCGGGTCAACACCGATTTTGAGCCCGGCGGCGCGGATGACTTCCATGTCCAGCACGTTTTTCAGGTCATCCACATACGGCTTGATGAATTCGTAGGTCTGGGTGGTGGGCAGGGCGAGCGCCTTGGCCAGCGGGATGCGCTTCACGCCCTTGAGGTCTTGATTGAGCAGCTCGTTGGCGCGCGCCTGAATGACCCGCGTTGCGTCCACATCTGCCGGGCCGCCATTGGTGGCGTTGTATTTGAAACCGCCGTCGGTCGGCGGATTGTGCGAGGGGGTGATGACCACGCCATCCGCCAGGTGCGCGCTGCGTCCCTTGTTGTGGGTAAGAATGGCGTGAGAAATCACAGGCGTCGGCACCAAAGGCTCGCCTGCGGGAATGCGCAGTTCGATGCCATGCGCGGCGAAGACTTCAATCGCGGTGTAGAAGGCCGGGGTGGACAGCGCGTGGGAATCCAGTCCGATAAACAGCGGGCCGGTGATGTCGTTGGTCTGGCGATACTCGGCCAGCGCCTGGCAGGTAGCCAGAATGTGATCTTCGTTAAAGCTGTGCTTGCTGCTGCATCCACGATGCCCGGAGGTGCCGAAGGCGACCCACTGCGCCAGATTGTTGGGGTCGGGGTGTTGGGTGTAATAGGCGGAAACGAGGTCAGGAATATTGGTCAATACGTCGCGGGGGGCGGGTTGTCCGGCGAGTGGGTGCAGTGCCATGGTGTTTTTCCTCGTTGGGTCGTGGTCTTAAAAAATCGCGTCAGGCTAATGGCGGAAGATTACCGCTTGATGGCTGTTCTGCACAGGCGACTGTGGCGTGGATGCTTTTTCACCCTTCTTACTTCTGTTTTCACTCGGGAGGCTGCGGAAACAGGCGCTGTGCCAGTTCATCCAGACTTTGCAGGCCAAAATCATCCAGAAACTGCGGCGTGGTACCCAGAAGCTCTGGGCGCCCGGGCGTTTCCTTGCGTCCCAGGCTGTTGATCCAGCCGCGCTCCTGCAAGGTTTTCAGAATGGACGGGTTAACCGAGACGCCGCGTATGGCTTCAATCTCCGCACGGGTCAAGGGTTGTTTCCAGGCAATCAGCGCCAGCGTTTCCAGCATCGCACGCGAGTAGCGCGGCGGTTTTTGCGGGTGCAGTTTGACCAGCCATGGTGCGAAACGACGGTGGGCTTGCAAACGTAGGCCGCTGGCGACTTCGACCAGTTCGATGCCGCGCTCGGCATAGTTTGCGGCCAGGGTGCCAAGCGCTTGATCGAGCATGGCGCCATCCACGTCGTTGCCAAGAATATCTGCCAGACGTGCGCGTGAAACGGGCTCACCCGCAGCAAGCAGTAAGGCTTCGAGCAGGGCGGGCAGATCGTTCATGGCGTGTCTGCTCCAGCAATCAGCAACAGCCCTTCGATCTCATATTCGACATCAATCGTCCCGGCCTTGAGCAGCTCCAGCACGGCAAGAAAGCTCAACACCACGCCGCGTCGCCCTTCCTCTGGGCGCAGAACCGCGTAAAGCGTGATGGCTCCTTGCGCTGCCCGTTGCACGATGAACGCCATGCGCTCACGCAGGCTGACGGCTTCACGCTGGATATGGTGGTGTTCGACCATGGCGGCGCGCTGCAAGGCGCTACGCAACGCGGCCAGCAAGTCGTCCATGCTCACCCTGGGTGGTTCGATGCTTACATCAAGCTCTGGCAAAGCAGCTGATGCAGGCATGAAATCGCGCTCGATACGCGGCAGAGCATCCAGTCGCTGGCTTGCGGCGCGTAATTGTTCGTAGTCCTGTAAACGGCGTACCAGTTCAATGCGCGGATCAACTTCATCTTCATCGGTCTTGGGCGGACGCGGCAGCATCATGCGCGACTTTATTTCTGCCAGCCATGCCGCCATGGCTAGATATTCAGCGGCCAGCTCCAGCTTCAAGTCCTGCATGGTTTCGATGTAATGCAAGTATTGTCGCGTGACCTCGGCGATGGGGATGTTCAGAATGTCCAAGTCTTGCTTGCGGATAAGGTAGAGCAATAAGTCCAGCGGCCCCTCGAAGGCTTCGAGCATGACGGCCAGCGCATCCGGAGGGATGTACAAATCCTTGGGAAAGTCGAGCAGCAGCTGTTCCCCGACGCGGGCGACGCGCTCGTTTTTGCTCCGATCCTCTGCATCAAAGACGGGTGAATTCAAGGCAGCACAAATCCCGTCATCCATTGCGTCATACCCGACAGAACGGGGCCGAGCAGCGTCCACAACACGCCGGTAAACATCAGTGCCAGCAGGAGTACGAAGCCGAATGGCTCGATGCGCGCCACCTGCATTCCCATGCGCGGCGGTAGCAGGCTAACCAGCACCCGACCGCCATCCAGCGGCGGAATGGGGAGCAAGTTGAACAGCATCAGCAGCAGGTTGATAAACACGCCGGCCTGTCCCATCAACACCAGGGGCAGGGCAAAATCCCCCAGGCCATGCCCGGCCAGCCATTGTCCCAAGGCCATCATCAACGCCCAGAATACCGCCATGGCAAAATTGGATGCGGGCCCTGCCATCGCCACCCAGGCCATGTCAACGCGCGGGTTGCGCAGATTGCGCATGTCCACCGGCACCGGCTTGGCCCAGCCGAACACGAAGCCGCCGATAAAAAAGGTGACGATCGGTAAAACAATCGTACCCACTGGGTCGATATGCTTGAGAGGATTAAGCGACAGGCGTCCTAGACTGGCTGCCGTCGAGTCGCCAAAAAATCGCGCCGCATAACCGTGCGCGGCCTCATGCACGGTTATGGCAAACAGTACCGGCAGCACCCAGATGCTGAATTTTTGGATCAGATTAAAATCCATAACACATCCTTCAAAAAATCAATCGGGCTCAAGCACGCCCGCCGGAACCTCGCCCCGACCATGGCGTACCAGTCGCATCTGATCGCCTGCCATATCAATGACCGTGGTCGGTTGGTCGGCGCAAAAGCCTACATCGAGAATCATATCCAGGCGCTTGCCGACACGCGCTTTGATGTCGTCCGGATCGCACAGGGGTTCGTGATCGCCCGCAAGAATCAGCGTACTGGAGAGCAGCGGCTCACCCAAGGCATGCAGCAAGGCCTGCGTCGGCGGGTGTTCAGGTATACGCAAGCCCACGGTTTTGCGCTTGGGGTGTTGTAAGCGGCGCGGCGCTTCATGGCTCGCCGGAAGAATGAAGGTGTACGCGCCGGGCGTGTACTGGCGCAAGAAACGGTAGGCGACGTTGTCCACCCGCGCATACACCGAGATTTCCGAAAGATCGCGCACCATCAGGGTGAAATAATGCTTGTCGTCCAGCTCGCGAATCGTGCGAATCCGTTCCATGGCGGTTTTATCGCCCAAGGCGCAGCCCAGCGCATAGCCGGAGTCAGTAGGCAGCGCAACGATTCCGCCGCGCTGGATAACCTCAACCGCCTGCGCGATCAGACGAGCCTGCGGGTTGTCGGGATGTAGATTGAGGATGCGCGGCATGTTGGGTGTCTTTCTGGAAGGCGTAACTGAGGCTTGAGGGATGTTGAAAAGGGCATTCCTGCCCTTTTCAACAAGCCGCGTCGCGGTGCACGCCCGCGACGGACTTCGCAGATCAATCACGTCAAGTGATTGATCTGCGTGCAAGCCATCCATGGCTTGCACTGACAGCGTGGTTTCAACACGCTGTCAAGTATGCGGCAAAGGTGACCGCGCTGCTCGCTGCGTTTACCATAGCGCACCTTTTACTTTTGTACGCCCATCCGCACGCTTCATGAAATTATTTTTCGATTTCCTACCGATTATCCTGTTTTTTGTGGCCTACAAGACCTCCGGGATTTATGTTGCCACGGCCGTTGCCATTGTCGCCAGCCTGATTCTCGTCGCCTTCACCTGGTGGCGCACGCGGAAAATCGAGCCGATGCAGCTTGTCTCACTCGGCTTGATCGTAGTGTTTGGCGGCGCGACGCTCTGGCTGCAAAATCCGCTGTTCATCATGTGGAAGCCCAGCATTCTTTATGCCTTGTTCGCAGCCGTGTTTCTGGGCAGTCAGTTCGTCGGCGACAAAACGCTGGTCGAGCGTATGATGGGCAGCCTGATGAGTGCGCCGCAAGCGATATGGCGGCAGGTCAATCTTGCCTGGGTGAGCTTTTTTATCGCACTGGCCGGATTGAATTTGTATGTCGCTTACAACTTTAGCGAAGCCGTGTGGGTTGATTTCAAACTCTTTGGACTTATGGGGCTGACTTTTGTGTTTATGCTGGCGCAAGGATTGTGGCTGGCGAAACATGCGACCATGCTGGACGGCGAGGCTGCGGCCTCCAACAAGGATTCATGACGATGTGGTATATGATTTACGCTCTCGACCATGTTGAAAGCATGGAAAAACGCGACTTGGCGCGACCAGCGCACCTGGCGCGTTTGCAAGTCTTGCGCGATTCCAGGCGTCTGCTGCTGGCAGGTCCCTTGCCCGAGTCCGCGGAACCCGGCAATGCCCGTATGGTCGGAAGCCTGGTTCTCGCGGATTTTGCGTCGATTGACGAAGCGCGTGCCTGGGCTGCGGATGATCCGTATGTTCATGCCGGCGTGTATCGGGATATGCACATTCATCCATGGAAGGGTGTGTTTATGCCCGAATCAACCCTATCAACCTCTTCAGCCTGAACCCCACGTTTTAACTTTAAAGGATGTAATTGTATGAACCTGCTGAAAAAGCCTTTGATTCTCGCCATCACGGCCACCTTGCTGCTTGCCGGCTGCGGACAGGACTCGACGCCGGAAAAAGCGCCGGTGAGCACGGCGGCGCCGGTTGAGCAAAAAGATGTGCTGGCGATTGTGAATGGCGACACCATCACGGTGGAAGAATTCAATGCGATCAAGTTGCAGCTGCCGCCGCAAGCTCAGACCGGGGGGGATGACGCGATCCTCAATCAGCTCATCGAACTCAAAGCCCTGGCGCAAAAAGCCGAAGCCGATGGTCTGGCCAAAGAAGCTGCCATTCAGTCCGAAATTGAGCGCGCCAAGGAAAGCATTCTGGCCAACCACCTGGTCAAGCGCATGATGAAGGACATGAAGTTTACCGACGAGCAGCTGAAGAAAGAATATGACGAGCTGGTCACCAAGCTGCCCAAGAAACAGGAAATGAAGGCGGCGCATATCCTGGTTGAAAATGAAGAGCAGGCCAAGGAAATCCAGAAGAAGCTCAGTGAAGGCGGTAATTTCGCCGAGCTGGCCAAGACCTACTCCACTGACCCCGGCTCCAAGGATCAGGGCGGCGATCTAGGCTGGTTTGAAGCGGGCATGATGGTTCCCGAGTTCTCGGCGGCGGCGAGCGCCCTCAAGCCGGGCGAAACCACCAAGGAGCCAGTCAAGTCGCAATTCGGCTGGCACATTATCAAGCTGGAAGAAACCCGCGAGGTTCCACCGCCCGCCTTTGAAGCCGTCAAGCCGCAAGTCGAAGGCATGATGCAGCAAAAAGCGGTTGAGAAGCTGGTGAACGATACGCGAGCTGCGGCCAAGGTTGAGATCAAGAAGGCGGCTGAGCCCGCGGCCAAGCCTGCTGAAGCAGCGCCTGCTGCCCCAGCCGCCCCCGCTGAAGCGGCGCCTGCCGAGAAGAAGTAACTGGAGGCTGAAAAACTCATCCATGAGTTTTTCAGCCCGATCGAGTCCGGTATATGCCCAGACTCGATCGCGACAAATCAATCACTTGCGTGATTGATTTGCGTGCGGGACATCCATGCCCCGCCTTGCCAGGCTACTGAAATTTAGTATTTCAGCAACTTGGCAAGCAGTACGTTTTTGGCTTGATACTCCAGACGGTGCGCCTGTGGCCGCCGTCGCGTCCGGCAAGGAAGCCGATTTATTTTGTTTTCTAACCATGCTCATTGAAGGTGACGCCCATGCAGCTCCCCATCACCGGTAACGACTTGCGCAAAACCCTACTCGGCGCGGAATTGACTGAACTGGAGTGCAACACGCTCGCACAGGTATGTACGGTGCGTCATGTTTCCAGCGGCGAGCTTCTCTTTCGCGAAGGTGAGTCGCATCACGAGCTGTACGTCATTCTCGATGGCCGTCTGGCCGTGAACAAAGACAGCGGGCGCGGTTTTGCCGACACGCTGCATATTCTCAGTCAGGGTGATTTGGCGGGCGAATCCGGCTTTCTGGACGGCAAACCGCATAGTGCCACCCTGCGTGCCGTGGGCGATGCCACCGTGCTTGCCCTGCACCGTGAAAACCTTGAGCGTTTAATCAAGGATCATCCTTTCATGGTCTACCACGTCATGCGCGCCATCGTGCGCAGCATTCGCGGCATCATGATTCGCATGAACAGTCAGTGCACCCAGATGACGCAATACATTCAAAGCGGTAGTCGATTCTGACTGACGCGCTGAAATTTTCTCCAAAGCCGCTTGTGAAGCGAGGCATGAAACCGGCCGCTTTTCTTTTTGATCTCGACGGCACCTTGGTTGATACCGCACCAGACATGGCCGGAGCGCTCAATCGGCTGCGCACGGAAAATGATTTGCCCGCCTTGCCTTACGCAATGATTCGCCCCTGGGTATCGCATGGCGCCGGCGCCCTGGTTCGCCTGGGTTTTGGCGAGACGCTTGCAGCCGAACAGCGGGAGGTTTTGCGTCAACGTTATCTTGCCATTTACGCTGCGCATCTTTGTGTGGAAAGCGTGCTTTTCCCCGGCATGGCGGAGTTTCTCGACACGCTGCGTCAGCAGGGGCGCGCTTGGGGCGTTGTGACCAACAAACCCGCCTTTTTGACCGAGCCTCTCCTGGCGGGGCTGGGGTTGCGCACGCCGTGCATTGTCAGCGGTGATACTTTGCCGGTGAACAAGCCCGACCCCGCGCCCGTACGCCATGCCTGTGCCTTACTCGGCTTGTCCGTCAAAGAATGCGTGATGGTGGGGGATCATAAACGAGACATTGATGCCGCCCGTGCCGCAGGCAGTCCGTCGATTGCTGCCGCCTTTGGTTACATCCAAGGCGACGACAATCCGCACGACTGGGGCGCGGATGCGGTGGTACAACACGCCGAGGAATTGCACGCTTGGATTTGAAAAAACAGCCCTCTGTAGGTACGAATTCATTCGCACAAAGACATGTGCGAATGAATTCGCACCTACGTATGAACACCCAAGATGCTTGACACCCAACTCACTCCCGACCAGCAAGTGATGCTCGTCGCCCTCGCCGCCTTTTTGCTTGGCGCATTGCTCACATGGCTGATTTTGCGCGCCAGCAGCAAAGCACTAGAAGCGCGCCTGACCGAGCGCCTGCTCGCCGCTGAAAATGAAATTGCTGAACAACTGGGCGAACGTCAGGTGTTAAGTAGCGACAACCAACAACTGCGCGATGCACTTAACCAGCTCAATGGCGAACGCGCCATGCTGCATGAGCGTGCCAGCCGAATTGCGCCCTTGGAGCAGGAAACGGCCACCCTGCGCAGCCAACTCGACGCACTCGAACATGAGCGCCGCACCCAGGGTGAGCGTGCAGCGGCCTTGCTGGCCGAGCTTGAACCGCTCCGCCTGCGCATGGAGGGCACCGAGCGTACCCTACTGGAAACCACGCACGAGCGCGACCGTAGCCGCGAAAACCTCACCCAGGTGCAAACCCAACTTGCCGCCGAACGCGAGCAAGCGCAGGAAAAGCTGACTCTGCTGCTTGAAGCCAAGACCCAGCTCAGCGAACAGTTCAAAGTGCTGGCGAGTGAAATTCTGGAAGAAAAAACCCAGCGTTTTACCGAACACAACCAAAGCCAGATCGGCCAACTTCTGAGCCCGTTACGTGATCGTCTAAGCGAGTTCCAGAAAAAGGTCGAAGAGAGCTACGGTCAGGAAGCACGCGAACGCCATGCCCTGCGCGAAGAACTCAAACGCCTGGCCGAAATGAACACCCGCCTTGGGCATGAAGCCGAAAGCTTGACCCGCGCCCTCAAGGGCGAGCGCAAAACGCAGGGCATGTGGGGCGAAATGATCCTGGAAGATCGGAAGAGCACACGTCTGAACTCCAGTCACGTCAGTCAATAT
>CALKWL010000407.1 GCA_938004235.1 uncultured Gammaproteobacteria bacterium | reverse complement strand
GAAGACGTGTGCGACAACCTCTTCAACCCCGACCCCTACTACCAGCAGGGCGGCGACATGGTGCGCGTCGGCGGCCTGAAGTACGCCATCGCTCCGGGCGGCGAATCCGGCAAGCGCATCAGCCAGATGACCCTCAACGGCAAGCCGCTCGACCCGAAAAAGACCTACAAGGTCGCGGGCTGGGCCTCGGTCGCCAAGCCGGGCGAGATCGCAGGCGATACCGGCAAGATGATCTGGGACGTGCTCGACGAGTACCTGACCGCCAAGAAGCACATCACCAAGGTTGACCTGAACTCGCCGAAGCTGATCGGCATGGAAGGCAACCCGGGCATCGCGCCGGGCTACCCGAAGTGGTAATGCCGCACTGACTCACTCGGATGAGTAAATACCAAGCCCCGCCATTGAGCGGGGCTTTTTTATGTGTTCAAACCGGAGGCCGACTACAAACGCTCTCGAAAGTCGCGCACACCAAAGCCGGACAAGGCTGCTTCGAACTGCTTACCCAGCGCAATGACCTTGAAACGCTCCCCCATCTCGCCAGGCATCATCAAGGTCTTAAAGCCCTGCGCCAGTTGCAGGCGATCAACCTCACGCTGTGCCGCGGCAAAAGCCTGCTCAAAAACCTCAGGCAAGCCGCATCCGAGCAGAAAATGCGCCTGCATGGTGTAACCCAGAACGTCCAAACCGCTAGCTTGCGCGCAGCGCGCCACCCGACTGAAGTCCACCCAGGCCGTAATATCCTGTAGCCCTGGATAAACCAGCGGATCGTTATGCGCATAATGACGCAGATGACAACGCAACGTCCCCATCCAGCGTTCCGCCGCATACAGCTCAGGCGCCGCCGCGCCATAATCCAGCAACACCGCCACCCCTCGCTTCAACGACTGGGCGAGCCCCGCCATCCATCCCGGCAAATCGGGGTGAAACTCCACACGGTAACCCTCGGGAAAAATGTCGCCGCGTGCCGCCTGCAACTCGTCCAGCACCTGCCGATCCTCTCCATTTGAAGCCTCCCTCGTCCATGCAAAGCCCTGAGCGTCATAGGTGACCGCAAGGCGCACGGCACCCTCTGCGGTGACCTCAAGGATACGCAAAGGCATGGCATCCAGAACTTCGTTGCCCAACATCACGCCGACAAAATCCTCCGGCCAGCTTTCCAGCCACACCACTCGCTCAAGCAGATGCGGTGCGGCTTGCTCAAATCGCTCGCGCTGCACGGCTTGCAGCCCCGCAGACACCTCAAGAATGAGATAACGCTCAGGCAGGCATTGCAAAGCTTCCAGGGTCAGCAGCAACTCCACCGCCAATACGCCCGAGCCGGCGCCAAACTCCAAAACCTCAGCATGGGAGCCCAGTGTCGCCAACACCTGAGCCACTTGCTTTGCTAGCGCACGCGCAAACAATGGAGAAACCTCGGGAGCCGTCACAAAATCCCCGGCAGCACCAAACTTGGCCATCCCGCCCGCGTAATAGCCCCATGCAGGTGCATACAACGCCAGACGCATGAACTCGGCGAAATCCAGCTTGCCGCCCACCGCATCCATGCGCTCGCGCAAGAATGCAGCAACCTGCTCGCCATGCGCCAAAACCTCGGGGGCGAGCACGGGCAAGCCTTGTCCCTTACGAGCGCGCGCTGCGGTACAGTGCATCAGACCGCTCCTCGCTCAATCTGCACGCCCACGCCGGACGCCCCCTCAATCGCCCCCGGCTTGGTCACGCGCACACGCACCCAGGGACTATGGAATTCGCGCAGAATAATCGCAGCAATCGCTTCTGCCATGGTCTCCACAAGAAGAAAGCGCTCCTCACCCACGAACTGCTTCATACGCCTTGAAACTGCCTCATAATCCAAAGCGAGGGCGATGTCATCAGCCTCAGCCGGGGGCTGATTATCCCAGGCCATATCCAGATCCAGCAGAATCTCTTGCCGGGTTATA
>CALKWL010000406.1 GCA_938004235.1 uncultured Gammaproteobacteria bacterium | reverse complement strand
GATTGACTGACGTGACTGGAGTTCAGACGTGTGCTCTTCCGATCTCCATGCAGCAGGCTATCCACGCCAGCCTAAGCAATGAACTTGCCGCGCATGTGACCTACATCAACCTGCGCGGCGGCACGCTGATTCTTGGCTGCGACCAGCAAAGCCTGCTGACCACCTTGCGCTTTTGTGCGCCGCAAATTCTGGCTGCCGTCAATGCCCTGCTGCCCACGCCCAGCGCACTGCGCGTGGCCTGGCGCACGCTCAACACACACTCGCCCGAGCGCAATCGGCGCGTCCAACGCCAAGTCTCCGCATTAAGCGCTCAACACATCGCAACCGCAGCCCACACCATCGAGGACGCCGCACTGCGTGCCGCCATGCAGCGGCTCGCCCAAACCATGCGCGCAAAACCCAAGCCAATAAAAAGGAGCGCGTTTCCGCACTCCTGATGATTGACTGCCACGGTCAGGTGAAGTTTGAACTTGTAACCAAGGCTGGAGCAACGTCACTGCTTAAAAGAAGGTGGGAAGGCCGAATCAATAATCTATCAAACGAATATGTTATTGATTCGGCGCGCTCAGTTCGCTCCGACCAAGGGCTGATGGTAGGCAATCGGCAAATCCGCATCGTTAGCGAATGTCACCTCTTCCCACGCCTCGGTATCCGACAACAGCGCGCGCAACAGGGCATTGTTCAGGGCATGACCGGTCTTGTGTCCGCTGAACGAACCAATCAGGCTGTGCCCCAGGAGGTACAAGTCGCCAATCGCGTCCAAAATCTTGTGCTTGACGAACTCATCTCCAAGACGCAAGCCGTCCTCGTTAAGAATCTGCTCGTCACCCACCACAATGGCATTATCGAGGCTGCCGCCCAGCGCCAGATTACGTGAACGCATGACTTCAAGATCACGCATGAAGCCAAAGGTACGCGCACGGCTGACTTCTTTTACAAACGAGGTGGTTGAAAAATCGATTTCCGCCGTTTGCGCCGTATCGTTCAGCACCGGGTGATTGAAATCGATCGTCATGCGCAAACGGAAGCCTTCATGCGGCTCAAAGCGCGCCCACTTGTCGCCGTCGCGCACTTCAACCGCACGTTTGATGCGAATAAAGCGCTTGGCCGCGTCCTGTTCCTCAACGCCTGCCGACTGGATCAAAAACACAAACGGGCTTGCGCTGCCATCCATAATCGGCGTTTCCGGCCCATCGAGCTCGACATGTGCATTATCAATCCCCAATCCCGCCAGCGCGGACATCAGATGCTCAACCGTAGAAATCTTGACCCCATCCTTGACCAAGGTAGTAGACAAGGTGGTTTCGCCCACATTCATCGGACAGCCTTCAATCCAGGGCATGTTTTCCAGATCCTTACGGTGGAAAACAATGCCGACATCCGGTTCAGCCGGGCGAAGGGTGAGCATCACCCGCTCGCCGGTATGCAACCCCACGCCGCTGGCGCGTATCGTGTTTCTTAAAGTACGTTGTCGAATCAAAGCAGATCTCTCGGCATCAGGCATCGAAAGGCGCACATAATGGCATGAAGCCCATCAACAGGCTATAGAAATACCTATTTCACCAGCCTGTTGAGACAGGCCATGTGAGTGACGTGCGCATCAATCAATCACTCTCAGCCATGGATACGGCATAAAAGCCTCTTTTCAGCCGTCTATCAGATGAACAACCGGTTAAGCTGCTGCACAAAGGCAGCGCCGTCATCCAGTTGTGCCCCCTCGGCCAGCAAGGCCATGCCCAACAACAAACCAGACCAGTCCTGCACGCGCGCAGCATCCTGATCAGTCTGGATTTTTTGCACCAGAGCATGATTCAAATTGACTTCCAGCGTAGGCAGGGTTTCCGGCAAGCTCTGCCCGGCTTCGCGGTACAGACGGCGCAAATGCTGCGGCATGTCGTGCGCGGCCAGCACCACGCAAGCCGGAGAATCCACCAGACGGCTGGATGCGCGCACCGCCTTGACCTTGCCCTCCAGCGCCTTTTCGATGCGTTGCAACACATCAGTCTGCGCTTCATCCGGTTGCGGCGCGGCATCGGCAGGCATGGCATCTTCACGCGCCACGCTCTTGATCGACTTGCCCTCGAACTCGTGCAAGTGGGAAAGCATCCACTCATCCACCGCGTCGGACAGCAGCAACACTTCATAACTGCGCGCCTTGAACGCCTCCAGATGCGGGCTATGGCGCGCGGCCAGATCACTTTCCGCTGTCAGCACATAAATCGCCTCCTGACCCTCGGCCATGCGGCTCACATAGGTGCTCAAGGACACATCCTGTCCGTGACTCTCGGCATGGGTTGAAGCAAAGCGCACCAGACGCGCCAGTTGCTCACGGTTCGAGGGGTCTTCAGCGAAACCTTCCTTGAGCACGCGACCGTACAAGCCCCACAGCTTGGCATAGTTCTCAGGCTTATCCTTGGCCAGCTCCTCCAGAAGATTCAGCACGCGTTTGGTCAAGCCCTGGCGAATCTGGTTGAGCACTTCGGAAGATTGCAGAATCTCGCGCGAAACATTTAACGGCAGATCGGCAGCATCTACCACCCCGCGCACAAAGCGCAGATAGCGCGGCAGCAGGCGCTCGGCATCATCCATAATGAACACGCGGCGTACATACAGCTTGATCCCCTGCTTGGCATCGCGATCCCATAATTCGAACGGCGCACGACCGGGAATGAAAATCAGGTTGGTGTACTCGGTACGCCCTTCAACGCGGTTATGCGTCCAGGCCAGCGGAGCCTCCCAGTCGTGAAACGCCTGCTGATAAAACTCGGCGTACTCCTCATCCTTAATTTCGGACTTGGCGCGCGCCCACAGCGCCGTAGCCTGATTGACCCGCTCCATGCCCTCCTCGCCTGCCTCATCACCGTGACTTTCCTTGGGCATCATGATCGGGAAGGTAATGTGCTCGGAGTAGCGATGAATAATGTTGCGCAACTGCCAAGGCTCCAGAAACTTGTCCTGATCGGCCTTGAGATGCAACACGATTTCCGTGCCGCGCACGCTGCGCGGCGTATTTTCCAGGGTATAGGCGCCCGTGCCTTCGGAACTCCAGTGCACGCCATGTTCAGCCGTCAGACCGGCGCGACGCGTAAACACATCCACCCTGTCAGCCACGATAAACGCCGAATAGAAGCCCACGCCAAACTGGCCAATGAGCTGGGTATCACGTGACTGATCGCCGGAAAGTTTCTCCAAAAACTGCTTGGTGCCACTGCGCGCAATCGTTCCAAGATTGTCGATCACTTCCTGGCGACTCATCCCCACGCCGTTATCACGCAGGGTCAGGGTGCGCGCGGCCTTATCGACGCTGATTTCAATTCGCAGCTCGCTATCGCCCTCGTACAGCGCGTCATCACCCAAGGCCTCGAAGCGCAGCTTGTCGCAGGCATCCGAAGCATTGGAGACCAGCTCACGCAGAAAAATCTCCGGGTTGGAATACAGGGAATGAATCATGAGATGCAGGAGTTGACGCACCTCGGTTTGAAATTCAAGCGTTTCGGTCTGGGTATTCATGGATCAGGACTCCTCTGGCAACGAACAAAGTGCGCGAAAACTGAGGGCGACGCCGCGGATTTCAAGTCCGACAGGCTGCTGGGACGGCAAGGCGGCTTCATGCTCAAGCAGCCAGCGCTTGCGCGCCTGCCCCTGCTCGCTCGACCCGGCATAGCCACCCAGACCCGCCGCAGCGATCACCCGATGGCAAGGAATCAAAATCGGCAGAGGGTTCGCCCGCAAGGCGCCGCCGACCGCACGCGGCGCACTGCCGACACGTTGCGCCAACTCGGCGTAGGTTATGCACGTCCCCCAGGGTATGCGCCGCAATTCCGCCCAAACCTTATGCTGAAAAGCCGACCCTTGGGCACGCACCCTGGGCAGGGCTGGCGACTGATCCGCGCGAAAATAAGCGTCAAGCCATAGCTGCGCCTGCACCATGGCGGGTGTGGGCGCACCCATGTCATCCATTAACGATGGCGTAGAAAATTCCAGCGCTTTCAACTCATCGTTCACCCATGTCAGCCGTATCAGACCAAACGGCGCACCTGACGGCGCTTGAAACGTACTGTACGTTGTGACCATCTCACGCCCCTGAAAACCTGTTCTGAAAAAACTCCAAAAAAAAAGACCCCTTGCGGGGTCAATTGAATCAGTCCGTGTACTCGCTCACACGAAGCGCAGGATGCACAAAGGATCAGCGCGCAACACGCGGAGCCAGCTTTTCCTTGATACGCGCCGACTTGCCGGTCAGGCCGCGCAGGTAGTACAGCTTGGCGCGACGCACATCACCGCGACGCTTGACTTCGATACCTGCAACATTGGGGCTGTACAATGGAAAGACACGCTCAACACCTTCGCCGTGAGAAATTTTGCGCACGGTAAATGCGGAATTGATGCCGCGATTACGCTTGGCGATCACCACGCCTTCAAAGGCTTGGAGACGCTCGCGGTCACCTTCCTTCACACGCACGTTGACCACCACGGTATCGCCAGGCGCGAAACTTGGGCGCTCAATACCTTCAATCATTTCAGCGTTCAGCTGTTGAATTAAAACGTTCATATCTCAAGTCCTCATCTTTGATTCGTCGTTTGCCGTCCGTTTGCCCGCCTCGTCCGCACACGCATCATGTACAGCCTCCAGCAAACGACGTTCAGCTTCCGTCATACGCCTGACCGCGAGCAGCTCAGGCCGCCGCCGCCAGGTTCGCACCAACGCCTGTTGAAGACGCCAGCGCTCGATCTCTTTGTGGTTCCCGGAAAGCAAAACCTCCGGGACACCGCGTTCCTCGACCCATTCCGGGCGCGTGTAGTGCGGACAGTCCAGCAGACCCGTCATGAACGAATCCTGCACTGCCGACTGCTCATGTCCCAGCGCACCCGGCAACTGCCGGATGACCGCATCCATCAGCGCCATGGCTGCCGGTTCACCGCCACTGAGCACAAAATCGCCCAACGAAAGCTCCTCGTCCACGTCCGCCTCAAGCACGCGCTCGTCCATACCCTCGTAGCGACCGCACACCAGCACGATGCCGGACAAACGCGCCAGACGATTGACTTCCGCCTGATCCACGCGCTGCCCCTGCGGAGTCAAGGCAATCACCCGATGCCCCTTGGGTGCTGCCGCACGCGCCGCCGCAATGGCAGAGCGCAGCGGAGCAACCTTCATCAGCATCCCCGGCCCACCGCCGAAAGGCCGGTCGTCCACCGTGCGATGCCGGTCTTCGGTGAAATCGCGCGGATTCCACGTCGCCAGCTGCCACAACCCTGCTTCAGACGCCCGACGGGGAATACCGTGCTCAGCAATCGCCCACACCAGCTCGGGAAAAAGGCTGATGACATCAAAACGCATCACACCTCCCTCCCGCATTCAAAACACCGAGTCAAAACTCTAAACCAAACCTGGATTAGAATTCCGGATCCCAATCCACCGTCATGCGCCTGGTGGACAAATCAACCTCTCGCACCACCTTCTGCATGACCATCGGCACCAAGCGTTCTCGCTCGCCGCGCAGAACCAGCACATCGTTGGCACCGGTCCCCAGCAGATGATCGACCACCCCGAGATCCACGCCTTCCAGCGTCAAGACTCGCAGACCGATCAGATCGCGCCAGTAGTACTCACCCTGCGGCAAGGCGGGCAACTGCGTCGAATCCACCGCGATGGGCACGCCGGCCAGCGCCTCCGCCTGTTGACGCTCATTCACGCCTTCAAGCTTGGCAACCAGACCCTTGCCCTGGGTCTTGAACGATTTCAGCCGAACTGCGACCCAACCATCCTTCAACTTGAGCTGCCAGACGCGATAACGCCCAATGTCAGCAATCGGGCGGGACTCGGAATGAACCTTGACCCACCCCTGAACCCCAAATGGCGCCAATATTTTACCGAGAAGAATGCGCTCGACGGACTCAGTCATGGGATGTGACCGCAACAGCCTGCCGGAAAATTAAGCCGCAACCTCGGTTGCAACTTCAGCCTTGGCGAACTCTTTCCACAGCGACGCGACACGACCGCTCGGCTGCGCACCCTTGGTCAGCCAGCCATTCATGCGCTCGGCGTCAATGTGCAGGCGCACTTCCTGGCCACGAGCCACCGGATTGAAGAACCCGAGACGCTCGACAGACGCACCGCTATTACGCGCTTTGCGGCTGTCGGTGACAATGATGTGATAGAAAGGACGCTTTTTAGCGCCGCCGCGAGCAAGGCGAATGGAAACCATACGTTGTTACAACCCTAATGTCTGCGATCAAGCTGCGGGAGACACAGCCCATCAAAATAAAGCACGGCATTTTAACGGTAAGTCGCCAAAATGGAAGCTTTTTTTCTGAAAGGACATTGAAAAAGGGCTTTCTTGCCCTTTTTCAATGTCCTGCGCCCGGCACATGCCCGGGAGCAGCCACGCCGCATCAAATCTTTGCATCCTGGATTCACGAGCAAGGCATCCTTGCCGCACATCAACAGCCTTGTATGTTCCAAAAGCATTAAAGTGAGGCTGTGGGAGGCAGATCGCCGCAGCCTTGGTGACCCACACCGTTAGCAGCACAGATCGTCTCCCTCACATCTGAGCAAAACCCGAACAGTTGCCAGGGCCGTCAGCCCGCATCTTCGCAAGAATGGGAGATCAGACATGAGCCTCAAGACAAGAATCGCAGTCGGTGTTGATATAAGCAAGTCCCGCCTTGATGTGTTTCACAGCGGGACTCAGCAGCACCAACCGTTCGAACATTCACCCGCAGGCATCGAAGCACTTCTGGCGTGGATCAAGGCGTGCGGTGCCCTCGACGTGGTGGTCATCGAAGCCTCCGGGGGCTATGAAATGACCCTCTGGCACGCCCTGTGCGTCGCCGGGATCCAACAGCGCACATCAACCCGAAGCGCTCACGTGACTTCGCACGCGCTTTGGGTGTGTTGGCCAAGACCGACCGGATCGATGCCAGGGTATTGGCGTTGTTCGGCGCCACCCTGGAGCTTGAGCCCGACCGCCCCAAGGACGAAGCCTTGCAGGGCATGGAAGCCTGGTTAACGCGCCGCCAACAATTGGTCGAGATGCGTGTGGCCGAGCAAAACCGCAGACCCTTGGCACCCAAGGCGGTGCAAAAACGTATTGACCTCCACCTGGGGCAGTTGCAGCGGGAGATCGAGCGGATCGATCAAGACCTGGCCAGGCAGATCGAGCAGCACCCCGCATGGAGCCAAAAGCTCGCCCTGCTCGATGGCCTCAAGGGGGTGGGTGCCAATACCCGCGCCTGGCTGATCGCCGCCCTACCCGAGCTAGGCTCGCTCAACCGCCGCCAGATCGCGGCCTTGGTCGGCCTGGCACCCATGGCGCATGAGTCAGGAACCTACAAGGGCCGACGGCGCATTTACGGGGGGCGCGCCTCCGTGCGCACGGCCTTGTTCCTCGCCTGCCTCTCCGCCGTTCGCTTCGACCCACGTATGAAGGACTTCTACCAACGCCTGCTCAATGCCGGAAAGGCCAAAAAGGTCGCCCTCGTGGCCGCCATGCGCAAGCTGTTGACCATCATCAACGCTGTGTTCCGTAGTGGTGAACCTTACCGTGTGACGCTGGATGTGTAGGGTTTTGGGAACACAGTTGCTGTTATTGATACGGCACGGAGAATTTTTGAATCCGACGCATGCGGGAAGCACAAACGCGATCGGCCAGTCTCAGAACGCCGCATCAATAAGCTATTCATTTGATTGACGATTGATTCGGCCTTCCCTTGCTCTTTTAATCCGTGACATGACCCCAACCTTGGTCACAGGTTCAAATTTCACCCGACCGAATCAATCGTTGTCATGCCAAATGCACCTTCTGAAGCGAACGAATTAAAACGGCATTCCCGGCATGCGCCCTTTCATACCGCGCATCAACTTGCTCATCCCTCCTCCGGAGAGCTTTTTCATCATGTCGCGCATGTCGGCATGTTGCTTAAGCAGACGATTCAAATCCTGCGCCTGCAAACCCGCTCCTGCCGCAATGCGCCGCTTGCGCGAACCCTTGATGATTTCCGGATGACGACGCTCGTGCGGCGTCATGGACTGAATCAGCGCAATCATGCGCTTGACGTCACGGTCATTGGCCTGCGCCTTGACATGCTCCGGCACCTTGCCCACGCCGGGCAGCTTGTCCATGAGACTCGCCACACCGCCCATACTGAGCATCTGCTCCATTTGCGACTTCAAGTCTTCCATATTGAACGACTTGCCGGACTTGACCTTGTCCACCAGTGCCTGCGCCTTGGCCTGATCGAGCTTGTTGGTAACATCTTCGACCAGACTGAGCACATCGCCCATGCCCAGAATGCGCGAGGCCACACGTTCAGGGTGGAAGGCTTCTAGCGCCGCCAGCTTTTCACCGCGTCCGAGAAATTTGATCGGCTTGCCGGTAATCTGGCGCACTGAAAGCGCTGCACCGCCGCGCGCATCACCGTCGGTCTTGGTCAAGATCACGCCGGTCAGCGGCAGCGCATCATTAAAAGCCTTGGCGGTATTCGCTGCGTCCTGTCCGGTCATGCTGTCCACGACAAACAGGGTTTCCACCGGATTGAGCGCGGCATGGAGCTTTTGCACTTCCTCCATCATCGCCGCATCGATATGCAGACGACCGGCGGTATCGACCAGCAACACATCCATATGACGGATACGCGCCTCGTGCAAAGCAGCCTGAGCAATCGCGACCGGATCCTGCTGAGCATCCGAAGGAAAGAAGCCGACATCCACCTGCTTGGCCAACGTTTCCAACTGCTTGATCGCTGCCGGGCGGTACACGTCGCAACTCACCACCAGCACTTTCTTTTTCTGCTCCTTGAGCAAACGCGCCAGCTTGCCCACCGTGGTCGTTTTGCCCGCGCCCTGCAAGCCTGCCATGAGTACCACGGCTGGCGGTTGCACCGCCAGATTGAGCGCCGCATTGGCCTCCCCCATGAGCGCCACCAGCTCATCGTGCACAATCTTGATGAAGGCCTGACCCGGCGTCAGACTGCTCAGCACCTCCTGTCCGATAGCGCGTTCCTTCACCTTGGCGGTGAACTCGCGCACCACGGGCAGAGCGACATCGGCCTCCAAAAGCGCCATGCGCACTTCGCGCATCGCATCCTGAATATTCTCGTCGGTGAGGCGACCCTGACCACGCATTTTGTCGAGCAAGCCGGACAGGCGCTGGGATAGATTTTCAAACATGGGCAAACTCCAGAAAACCAAAAAACCCGGACGCACCGGGTTCATGTCGAATCACGCCTGACGTCTCTCCCGGCATGAGAGAGAGCGCCAGATCAAAGCATCACTCGCTCGCCGAGCTGCGCCCAAAACGCTTACGCTCGTTTTCAGTCAGGTACTTCTTACGAATGCGCACGGACTTCGGCGTGACTTCCACCAGCTCATCATCGTCGATGAACTCCAGCGATTGCTCCAAGGTGAAGCGGATCGGCGGCACCAAGGTAATCGCCTCATCCGTACCCGAAGCACGCATGTTGGTCAGCTTTTTACCCTTGAGCGCATTCACGGTCAAATCGTTGTCACGCGAGTGAATACCGATGACCTGCCCCTCGTAAACCTCTTCGCCGTGACCGATAAACATACGACCACGCTCTTGCAGACCGAAAATCGCAAAGCCCAACGCTTTGCCGGTTTCGTTGGCGATCAACACGCCGTTGATGCGCTGACCGACGGTGCCCGGGCGGAACTCGCCGTAATGGTCGAACACAGAGAACATCAGCCCTGTACCCTGGGTCGAGGTCAGAAACTCGGTACGGAAGCCGATCAGGCCGCGTGAGGGGATGATGTACTCAAGACGCACACGCCCTTTGCCGTCCGGCTCCATGTTTTTCAGGTCGCCGCGACGGATGCCGAGCTTCTCCATAATCGTGCCCTGGTGCTGCTCTTCGATGTCCACCACCAGCTGCTCGTAAGGTTCCTGCTTGACGCCGTCGACTTCATGAATGATGACTTCAGGGCGCCCCACGCCCATCTCGAAGCCTTCGCGGCGCATGTTTTCGATCAGCACGGAGAGGTGCAGCTCGCCGCGGCCGGAGACGCGGAATTTGTCCGCATCGGGCATATCCTCCACGCGCAGCGCCACATTGTGCAGCAGCTCCTTGTGCAGACGGTCGCGGATCTGGCGACTGGTGACGAACTTGCCTTCCTTGCCGGCGAAGGGCGAGGTATTGACCTGGAAAGTCATGCTCACCGTCGGCTCATCCACACTCAACGGCGGCAGCATTTCGACGTTATCCGGGTCGCATACGGTGTCGGAAATATACAGCGGATCGAGACCGGAGAAGGCGATGATGTCGCCCGCCTGCGCTTCCGGCACTTCGATGCGCTCAAGCCCCAGGAAGCCCATAAGCTGCAACATGCGGCCGCTACGAATATTGCCTTCGCGGTCAATCACCTTGACCTGTGAGTTGGCCTTGATCTTGCCGCGCGTGATTTTACCGACGCCGATCACGCCCATGAACGAGTTGTAATCCAGGCTGGAAACCTGAAGCTGGAACGGACCTTCCGGGTCAACATCCGGCGGCGCGACGTTCTTGATGATGGCTTCGTACAGCGGGGTCATATCGCCCTCGCGCACGTTCTTGTCCAGGCTGGCGTAGCCGTTGAGCGCGGAGGCATACACGATGGGGAAGTCAAGCTGCTCTTCGGTGGCGCCAAGATTGTCAAACAGATCGAACACCTGGTCGATCACCCAGTCCGGACGTGCACCCGGGCGGTCGATCTTGTTGATGACCACAATCGGCTTCAGGCCGTGCTGGAAGGCCTTCTGCGTTACAAAACGAGTCTGCGGCATCGGGCCGCCGACGGCATCTACCAACAGCAGCACCGAGTCCACCATCGACAACACGCGCTCCACCTCGCCGCCGAAGTCGGCGTGACCCGGGGTGTCAACGATGTTGATGCGGTATTCCTCGCCCTGCGGGCTCGTCCAGCGGATCGCGGTGTTCTTGGCCAGAATGGTGATGCCGCGCTCTTTTTCGATGGCGTTGGAGTCCATCACCCGCTCACCGACCTGCTCGCGCTCGCCGAAGGTGCCGGATTGTTTCAGAAGCTGGTCAACCAGCGTGGTTTTGCCGTGGTCAACGTGCGCGATGATGGCAATATTGCGTAGGTTCTTAATCACAAAAGAGTCTCAAAAAAACAAAAAAGAGGCGGGGAACGGCTAAGTTGGGGCGGGATTATACGGATTACACGCTAAAATGATATTTCATAAATTTAATCAATGAGACATTGACTCTATGAATCAAGACTTTCCCCAAATCACGCCCTACACCAAAATCGGCGGCGAAGCAGGGGTGCGCCGCCTGACCGTTAGCATGTACGCCGCCATGCGCGAGCTGCCCAGCGTGCGCGAGCTGCTGGCGATCCACCGCGATGTAAACGATGCCGAACAAAAGCTGTTCGAATTCCTCTCCGGCTGGCTGGGCGGACCGCAGCTGTTCATGGAGCGCCACGGTCACCCGCGCCTGCGGATGCGGCACATGCAAATCGCGCTAGATAGCAACATGCGCGATCAATGGATGCACTGCATGCGTCATGCTCTGGATCAGACCATTGAAGACCCGGTTTTCCGCGAAGAGCTGTATCAGTCGCTGTGGCATGTGGCCGACCACATGCGTAATCGGCCCGGGTGAGGATTGGAACAGACTCTAAACCTCATCCCCTCGCAACATCTGCTCTACATCGGCAAAACTCCGACACCAGACAAAGCTCGCCGCCTCAACCGACATCGGCTGACCGTGCCGCGCCAGCCCGAGCACCTGCATCTCCGCCGATTTGGCCGCAGCGAGCTCCGCCGGAATATCGGACAGGAACAGAACCTCGTCTGCCGCCAAGCCCAAGGCGTCGATAATCAAGCGATACGAAGCGCTCTCACGCTTGCCGCCAATCGCCGTGTCAAAATACCCCGCGAACAGCGGCGTCAGGTCACCCGCATCAGAATGTGCGAACAACAGCTTTTGCGCCTGCACCGAGCCAGACGAATACACATAGAGATGAATGCCGCGCCCTGACCATAAACGCAGGAATTCCACGGCATCAGCATAAACATGCCCGGTAAAATCACCCTGCCGATAGCCCTGCTCCCACAACATACCCTGCAAGGTCTTAAGAGGGGCGAATTTACGATCCTCGTCAATCCACTCGATCAGGTGCGCAATCGCCTCTTCCAGAGGCGGGCGATCGTCACCCAGCTCGCGTCCGACGGCCTCAAGCTGCTCATGCACCTCGGGCTGATCGGCATGGGTACGCACAAAATCCGCCATATGCTGGCGCGCGTATGGAAAAAGCTGCTTGTGCACAAAATCAATACTTGAAGTCGTACCTTCAATGTCGGTCACAATGGCTTTAATCATGCTTTGAATCCTATTTTTAGCCACAGAGCTCACAGAAAACACCGAGAATAAAAACGTCGCCATGGGTTCGCCCACAGGCTGCCCCCCTTACTGCGCTCTCAACGTCCTCTGCGGCAAAAAAACTAAACCAGCTCATCCAGGGTCGGAATGGACTTATCCACGCCGCTTTGCGTGAAATGCCCAACCCAGCCTTCAGGCACAGTAAAAAAGCGGATGCACTTGAAGCTCGGCTGCGCGCCCATGTCGAACCAGTGGGTTACGCCCGAGGGGACGGAAATCAGGTCGCCCTGAGTGCAACGCACGGCGTAGACCTTGCCGTCAACATGCAGATAGAACATGCCCTGACCATCGACAAAAAAGCGTACCTCGAAATCATCGTGTGTGTGCTCGCTTAAAAACTTGGCGCGCATGGTCTCTTTATGCGGGTGATCGGGGCGCAGACTGACCACGTCCACTGACTTGAAACCGTACTCAGCACTTAGGCGCGCCACATCGTCCGCGTAAGCGGCCAGTACCTCATCCTGATCGGCATCATCACTCAAGGGACGATTGGCCTCCCAAAACTCAAAACGCACCCCGATCTTTGCAAGTTCATCTGCAATATGCGCATGATCGCGCACAATCAACGGATCGTGCGTCACGCGCCCCAAGGTAAAGACTCGCAGCTCAGACATCACCCTGCCCTCCGCAACCACAATTCGCACTCCAGCATAAACTCCAGCGCCTCGACATGGCGCACAGCGTCATCCACTGTCGCGCCCCAGGTGTACAAACCGTGCCCCTCAATCAGATAAGCCACCGGCAATCCATGCCGATTAACCCAGGCCTCCACTGCCGCCGCCAGGCGCGGAATATCCTGATCGTTGGCAAATACCGGAATGGTCAGGCTGGCTTCATGACTGTCCACCCCGGGAAACGCTTTGGCCAGCTCATAACCTTCAAGCAACAGAGCGCCCTCGGTCAAACGCGAAAGTACCGTGGCCGGCATGGAATGCGTATGCAGCACGCAACCGATGCCCGCATCGCGCAGGTAAAGCTGGGTGTGCAGCAGGGTTTCCGCCGATGGACGCTTGCCCGCGTCCAGCGAAAAGCCGCTGTCAATCGACACGCGCAAGAAATCATCCTCGGTGAGCCTGCCCTTATGCCGCCCGGATACCGTTAAAAGAGCACGCGACTCATCCAGACGCACGGAAAAATTACTGCTGGTTGCAGGCACCCAACCGCGCGAAAAGAAAAATCGCCCGGCATCGATCAACGCTTGACTTAACAACACTTGCTGCGCATCCAATGCTCACCCTCAACCATATTTTTAACCGCAATTTGAAAGACTAGCACAGTCAAAATGACGACTGAAAACACCGAGAGTAAAGACCTGAGGCATTCCAAATTATCGATACGGCGCACGGAGACTAAGCAACCGAGATTGTGCTGCCAACACACGTTGAATTCAAAAACGATCCGCGCCGTATCCATAACCACACAAAAAAAGCTCCCGTAGGAGCTTTTCAAGCGCGCCCGGAAGACGCTGCGAATAGTCAGCGTCCGGACAATGCTTATTTATGGCGCAGGTGCGTAGTAATCAGCCAGCGCCATAATTTCCGCATCCGTCAGCGGCTTGGCAAAAGCGCGCATAGCCTGAAGCGCGTCATTGTGACGCGAACCGTCACGATAATGCTGCATCGTGCGAATAAAATAATCCCTAGGCAACCCCGCCAAGGCAGGCGTTTCGTTAATGCCGCCCTGTCCATGCAGTCCGTGACACGAAGCGCAAGGAGTGACCAGACGTGAAGGTTCGCCGCGCCGAATCAGCTGCGCGGTCGCCGCATCCGCCGCATGTGCAGCCGCCGGCAAGGACTGGGCGGCATAGAACGCCGCCAGATCCGCCATGTCCTGCTTGGAGAGCATCTCCGCCACGGCGTTCATCACGCCTGCACGCTCGTCCTCCCTGCGCAAGCCCGAATGGTAGTCCAGCAGCATTTTGTAGGTGTATTCAGCGCGCTGTCCCGCCAATGAGGGCCAATTCGGGGTCAGCGCTTCGCCTGCGACGCCGTGGCAAGACGCGCAAAACAAGTCGTTATGCAGCACCTTGCCCTTACTTACGTCGCCTGCGGGCATCTCGCTCAAGGCGACGCGCAAGCTGGCAGGCGTCCATTTCACCTGGGTGCCCTGCTGTGCATGACCTGCAAGATGATTCGTGTTGCCGGGCTCAGCGGCAAAAGTCCACGGCGCAGAAACCGCGCCTAGCAAGCCTAAAGCCAGCGCAGACATACGCCACGCCTTACGATCTAAAAATGTGTTCATCCCAAACCTCACGCAAAGCAATCCAGAGTAAAAGTCCGCAACCAAGCCTGCTGGTACACTGCACC
>CALKWL010000405.1 GCA_938004235.1 uncultured Gammaproteobacteria bacterium | reverse complement strand
CATAATATGTGGACTGACCGTACTGGAGTTCAGACGTGTGTTATTCCGATCTGGTCGCCGCCCTCGCGGTGGATGCCTCGCCCATTTCTGTCGAACTGATTGAACTGGAGCGCAAGGCGATTGGCATGTCGGAAGACCCGCGTTTGCGTCGTCTGGATGACATGCTCTGGCGGATTTCTCTGTGGAGCTCGCGGGGTCGGGTTCCTGCGGGCACATCCCTGACCGCGCCGGTGCGTTTGCGCAGTTGGCCGAATATTCCGCGTCTCATGATGGTGCCGCATGGGATGCGTATCGCAGCGCTGTGGGTGACCCAGCCCAGCGGTTTGCTGGATACGGCGCAAAAGCTGGGCGTCCCTTATCGTTTCGTGTTTGCGTTCTATTGCGCCTGTCAGTCGTTTGACCTGGTTGAACAGCAGGCAGCAGGTGAACGTGCGGCGACGCCATCGCACGAAGTTTCGGCCAAGCCGGAAATCAAGGAGAAACGCGGTTTATTTGGCAGCCTGCTTAAAAAGCTTGGGTTCGGCTGATTTTTGATGTTTCGATATACACACCATTGCATTGAATAAATAGGGAAAACGAGCGTGGCTCAGCACAAAATCATATTTGCAGGCCCTGTGGGCGCCGGAAAAACAACAGCGATCAAATCATTGAGCGACATTCCTGTTTTGACCACGGACGAAGAAGCGACCGATATGACCAAAAATCGCAAGCCGCAAACGACGGTGGCGATGGATTATGGCCTGTTGAAGCTCGATGGCGGTGAGCGCGTGCACCTTTATGGCACGCCAGGGCAGGAGCGTTTTGATTTCATGTGGGATATCCTGACTGAAGGCGGGCTGGGTCTTGTGTTGATGTTGGACAACACGCGCACCAACCCTTTCCAGGATATGTCGTTCTATGTGAATGCCTTCAGGGAGTTTATTGAAAATACCCAGTTGGTGATTGGCGTGACCCGTATGGATGAGAACCCTCTTCCCGGTTTGGATCGCTACAAATCGCATGTGGAGACCTTGGGGTTCAGAGTACCTGTTTTTGAGGTGGACGCGCGTGAAAAGCGGGATGTTTCACTGCTTGTTCAGGCTTTGCTTTATTCGATTGATCCGGGAGTGAAAACGAATGAATGAATACGAATTCGAGCGCGGACTTTTTATTGCGCCGACCCCGGCGGGAGCCTATTTCGCGGCATCCAGCGTTACGCAGGAACCGGCGCGGGTAAGCTTGGGGCGCTTGTTGGCCTATCCTGAGTTTCCGTCTTTTGAGCCGGCAGTGCTGGCCGAGATTTCAGGACTGAGCGATGTGCAGGCGGGGCTGGAGCATGTGTACCGTTTGCAGTCGTTGGGTCTGGTGTACGGGTTGCCGACGTCGCGTAGATTGACCACCGAGAGTTTGGAGTCAAGTTTGCCGTCTATTCTCGCCGAGCTCGCGGGTGACGGTAAGGCGCTGCTGGCGGATGAGCAGGGGTTTTATCTCGGGTGCCATGGCTTTCACCATGAAACGGCAGAGGAACTGGCAGGCTTGTCGGCGGATCTGGGGTCGCTCCACGCGCGCCATTTTGCACTGCTGGAAGGTCATCTTGGGATGCGCAGCAGCGCTTGGGCGTTGATTAACGCGGGTGGGATGAGCAGCATGGGTTTCTGGCCGCTGTTTATCGGCAAGCATCGTTTTGTGTTGATTATCAGCGGCGCCCCCAAACTCGATCAGCCCGCCATGCTGGATCTGGTCTGGATGCTTTTCCGGCGCTATGGAATGTCATCCGGGGGTTAAGGCTATACTGGGCGCGGCGGCTTCAGCGGCGTTGCAGTAGGGCGGGGGCTTTGGGTGGAAAAGGCGCGCTTTGGGCGTGTTGATAGTATCAGAGGGCTGAAAAACTCATCCATGAGTTTTTCAGCCCTACCGAACCCGGTACACGCCCGGATTCGGTAGCGACAAATCAACACTAACGTGGTTGATTTGCGCGGACGCTGCCTTTAATAAGGGGGAGTGCAATGAATCACTGGACAATGATGGTATGCCCGCATGACACGGCGAAAAATCCTGAACGCTGGTTCGTTTTTGCGCAGTACCTGAGTCATAATCTTGGCGAAATATCAGCTGGCGTGCCTGCTTCGGTGCATTTTCAGCAAAGTTTGGACTTCGCTGAGTTCCAGGCTGGGATGGCGACGGCTGATCTGGTCTATGCCAACCCGCAGCACGCTCTTGTGCTTGCGGATAAACACGGTTTTATCCCCTTGGCGCGAGCCGGGAATCTGTTTGACGAAGCCGTGTGCGTGACCTGTGCGGATTGTGATGCCGAGCTTGCGGATATGCATCAATCCAGTGTGGCGACGGTCACCAGCATGTTGGTGACCCAGGTCGCGCTGAAGTCGCTGGCGCGTCAGGATGTCGCCCCAGCTGAGCTTCAGCCCACCGCGACGTGGATGGCGGTGGTGCAGTCGATTTACCGTGGTGAAGCGCGTTTTGGCATTCTCTACAAGGATTTTTACGCCGGAATGAGCCCCCTTAGTCGCAAGCAGATCAAGGTGCTTGGTGAAACGCAGGAGCGCTCGGTTTATCACTGTTTTATGCTCGCGCCGCAACATGCCGAGCGCACAGAGGAGGTGCGTGCCACACTTGTGAACATGGCGAGCCATGGTCGCGGTGGCCAGATTCTTGCTGAGCTGTCCATGCAGGCGCTTTTGCCTGTCGGGCGAGATGAGTTGGAAGCGATTCGAACGCTTCGTTCATAATGTTTTAATATACGCGTATGTATTAGAATTATCGCCCTTTGGTCTTTGAGTTGAAGCGAGGCTTGGGGTGATGGTGAAACAGTGCGCGATGGGGACAAAAGAAGTGGTCGGGTTGCTGGCGGATATCGCGGGTCAGGTCGAGACCATCATTGGTGAGAAGGGTACGATCAGCGTGTTCCGCTATGCGGGTAAGCAGATGGGTAAGCGCTTGGGCGCGGAGCACAAGGGCGGTACGGAAGATGATGCGCGTGCGCTGGTGTCCAGGTTTTTCCAGGATAAGGAGTTCATGGATTCCGTGGCGCTGGAAGGCTGCGCAGCCGAGTTGACAGGGTGCAAAATTGGCCTGGTTTTACAGGAGCGCGGGATTGAGGCAGGCAAACATGCGCTGTGCAACTTCGGTTTCGGCTTGATTGACGGCGTGATGGAGTCGGTCACCGGGAGAAAGGTCATCACGCTGCATGTGAGCTCCGAATACCACGCGGAGGGTATCAGCTGTCGCGAGACGTGGTAGTTTTACAGCTATAAATGTGGGCTCAAGGTTTTGAGCTGTTTTTTCAAAGAGGAGAAATAATTATGCGCGCAGATATGCTGACGTCTATTTTGGCTGAATTAAATGGTTCATCTGCGGATATCGAAGCATCCGCGGTCGTATCGACCGACGGTTTGATGATGGCAGCGCTTTTGCCAAGCACCATGGATGAGGATCGCGTGGGCGCCATGAGTGCCGCGCTGCTCTCTTTGGGTGATCGCACGGCCAAGGAATTGGCGCGCGGCGGTCTGGAGCAAGTGCTGATTAAGGGTGACAAGGGATATATCCTGATGACCCACGCAGGTGAGGATGCGGTCTTGACGGTGCTTGCCAAGCCGCAGGCCAAGCTGGGTCTGATTTTCCTTGACGTCAAGCGCGCGGCGGAATCTGTAGGCAAAGTAATCTGATCTCGCCCCGTCTAGGCTGGCTTTTGAGCGTGTAGCCACATGCCCGGCGTCAATCCGGAGCGGCTTTCATGAAAGGTGCAGTGCTTCCCGGGTGGGTTTTGCTTCATCCGGGCTACAGGCGGGCGTTTTTGCAGCTGCATGGAACGTCGCTGCATGGAGAAAGATTATGTTAAGAGACATGCAGCCCTTGGCTGTTTTGGGGGATTTTCGCGAATATCACATTAACCTGTACGGCTTTGGGCCGCGCAAGGTTTTGGTGACAGATGAGGAAGTCGCTTATCCTGACGGCAAGCTGATTGTGTCGCGCACCGATACGCGCGGCATTATTACGCACTGCAATCAGTCGTTTGTGGATATGTCGGGGTATCAGCGCGAAAGCCTGATTGGCACCGAGCACAGTATTTTGCGCCATCCGGATATGCCCTCAGCGGCCTTCAAAAGTCTCTGGGATGATGTTGAGGCGGGTAAGATCTGGCACGGGTATGTGAAAAACCTGCGCCGGGACGGCAAGTTCTACTGGGTGTACGCGACCGTGATTCCTAACGTACGCAATGGTAGGGTCGAAGGTTATACCTCGGTACGTCGTAAGCCTTCGCGCACTAAAATCCGTGAATCGATTGCGTTGTACAAGCAGCTCAAGGCGCAGGAAGGCTCAAGCTGGGACGGTCCGGAGGATTAACGGCATGGAAACGACGTTTCAACTCACAGTCAGCCCTGACTTTACCCCAGAGCGAATTTCCGGCTGGTATATTTATAACACTTGGTTGCAGCGCAACCTGGGGCTGCACTTTCACTTGGAGATGTACGACAGCTTTGATGCTCAGCGTACGGCTATTTGCCAGGATGAGGTGGATCTGATTTACGCCAACCCCTTCGATGCTTCGATGTTGGTGCGTGAAAAAGGGTTTCGTGCGGTCGCGTATCCGGTCGGTGTGACGGATGAATGCGTGGTTGTCGTGCCAGCAGGCAGCTCAGTGCAGAAAATTGAGGATGTGCAGCCCAATGCGCGTGTCGCGAGCACGGACGATCCAGACATTCAATTGGTCGGCATGATTATGCTCGAACCGGCTGACCTGAGTACAAGTAATGTGCAGTCCATCGTGGTGGATGGCTATGTGTTGGTCGCCAAGGCGCTGCTTAAGGGAGAGGCTGATGTGGGTTTTTTCCTCAAGGATGCCTGGGATGGCTTGTCAAATCCCGTGCGCAAGCAGCTGCGCCCGCTGGTGACCAGCCAAATTTCCGACATTCATCATGTGCTTCTGGTTGGGCCGCGCCTGATGGAGAGTGCAGAGGATATCCAAAGTCTGATGTTGCGTATGCCGGAGATCGAAAAAGGGCAGGGTGTGCTTGAATCGCTAGGCTTTGAGGGTTGGGCAGAAGTCGATCAGGAAGATACCGAATTCATGATTGATTTGATGGATACGCTCAAGGCGCGCTGATTTTTACTACGAATATGAAAAAACCCCGGCACAATGTCCGGGGTTTTTGTTTTTTCCTCCCTCCCCCTTGACGGGGGCGGGTTGGGGAGAGGGTGGTGACGCGGGCAATGTCTGTGCTGTGAGTGAGGCAACTGCCCCCTCTCCCGCGAGGGGAGCTGGAAACCCACACTCAATGCCGGAAGTGCCGCATTCCGGTAAACACCATCGCCATGCCGTGCTCATTGGCGGCGGCAATCACTTCTTCGTCACGCATCGACCCACCCGGATGAATTACGGCGGTAATGCCATTGGCGGCGGCGTTGTCGATACCGTCACGGAAGGGGAAGAAGGCATCGGAAGCCATCACCGCTTCAGTCACCGCAAGATTGGCATGTTCGGCCTTGATCGCCGCAATTCGCGCCGAGTTCACGCGGCTCATTTGCCCGGCGCCCACGCCAATGGTCGCCGCGTCCTTGGCATAAACAATCGCGTTGGACTTGACGAACTTGGCGACATTCCAGGCAAACAAAAGATCGCGCATCTCTGACTCGGTTGGCGCGCGCTGGCTGACCACGCGGGTTTCATGCAGCACGGATAGGTCTGCATCTTGCACCAATAGCCCGCCGGTCACGCGCTTGTAATCCAGGCGCGGCGCGTCGGCTTTCAGTTCGCCACAGACCAGGACGCGCACGTTTTTCTTTGCCGCTGTGATCGCCAGGGCTTCGGAGCTGGCCTCCGGGGCAATAATTACTTCGACGAACTGGCGCTCGACAATCGCCTGCGCCGTGGCCGCATCCAGCGGGCGGTTGAAGGCGATAATGCCGCCGAAGGCAGATTCGGTATCGGTCAGATAGGCGCGCTCATACGCGGTAAGAATGCTGTCCGCGACCGCCACGCCGCAAGGGTTGGCGTGCTTCACAATGACGCAGGCGGGTGCATCAAATTGTTTCACGCATTCCAGCGCCGCGTCGGTATCGGCAATATTATTATAGGAGAGCTCCTTGCCCTGAAGCTGGGTGGCGCGGGCGATGCTGCCCGCCGGGGCGTCGGATTCGACATAAAACGCCGCGCGTTGATGCGGGTTTTCGCCGTAGCGCAAGCCCATGCTCTTTGCGAGTTGCAGGTTAAATGTGCGCGGAAAATCGGCGGGATGAGTGAAGCTGGCCTCGCCCACGCGCGCGCCAAAGTAATTGGCGATCATGCCGTCGTAAGCGGCAGTGTGCTCATAGGCGCGCACCGCTAAATCCAGTCGGGTCGCCGCGCTTACGCCACCGTGGGATTCCATTTCAGCCTGCACGCGGGCGTAGTCCGACGGGTTGACGATAATGGTGACATCCGCATGGTTCTTGGCGGCGGCGCGCACCATGGTCGGGCCGCCAATGTCGATGTTTTCCACTGCATCGTCGTAGCTGCAATCGGCCTTGGCGGTCGCAGCAGCGAAGGGGTAGAGATTCACCACCACCAGATCGATCGGCTGAATGCCATGCTCAGTCATCACCGCATCATCCGTGCCGCGTCGCCCGAGAATTCCGCCATGCACCTTGGGATGCAGGGTTTTCACCCGCCCGTCCATCATTTCCGCAAAGCCGGTGTAGTCGGATACGTCTTCGACCGCCAAGCCCGCCTCGCGCAACATCCTGGCCGTGCCGCCGGTGGAGAGCAACTCGACATTCCGTGCAATCAAAAAGCGCGCAAATTCAAGCAGGCCGCTTTTGTCGGACACGGAAAGCAGGGCGCGGCGGATAGGAGTGATGTGAACGTGCATGGTGATTAAATTCCTGAACAAACGAAAAACAAGTTGCGCATTGTAAACCCGAATGGGTTTAGCAGCCGCCAAGCAGGGCTTGCAAACCTTTTCATGGGCGCCGGATTGTTCGGAGGGTGTGACATGAGCAGTTCATAAAGAACATTCATAGTTCTTGCGTTTTTTTTATTTGCATGCCCCCTCGGCTTTAATTACAGGATCCCCCAATGAAGCACTCGTCTCGTCTTGTCCTCTTGCCCTTACTTGGTTTGAGCTGTGCCATGCTCGCAGCCTGCGGTGGTGATGATGCAGAAGTTTTACCCGCACCCAAATCCTTTGCGACCCTTGACGGCAAACAGCCGTTGGTGATCGGACATCGCGGCTCGGCCGGCACCCTGCCTGACCACACTATTGAGGGTTACAAATTAGCGATTAAGAACGGTGCTGATTTTATTGAGCCTGATCTTGTGGCAACTAAAGATGGCGAGTTGATTGCGCTGTCGCGTACCGGAAGATTGCGCGTCATGAGCCCAATATCACGGGCACGACCGACGTGGCGAGTCACCCTGAATTTGCCAGCCGCAAGACCAAGCGCATGGTGGATGGCGTAGAGGAAAGCGGTTGGTTTGCCACTGATTTTACCTTGGCCGAAATCAAAACCCTGCGCGCCACGCAGCCGTTTAGCGATCGTAGCCAGGCCTATAACGGCTTGTATCAAATCCCGACCTTGCGCGAAGTGCTTAATCTTGCCAAAACCGAAGGTGCGGCCGTTGGGCGTGTGATTGGTGTGTATCCTGAAACCAAGCACCCGACCTACCACGTTGAGAATAATCTCAAGCTGGAAGATCGTCTGCTGACGATTTTGAACGAATATGGTTACACCAAGAAAGATTCCCCGGTGATTGTCCAGTCGTTTGAGGTTTCCAATCTGCAATATCTGCACACTAAAACCCAGGTGCGTTTGGTGCAGTTGGTGGATGGCAATGATTATGACTTCAAGACCGGAAAAGTGACCTTTGAAGCACCGTATGACCGTCCTTACGATTGGACAAAAGCGGGCAAGAAAGAAATGTTTGATTCGATGCTTACCCCGGCAGGGTTGGCTGAAATCAAAAAATATGCCGATGGCGTCGGTCCATGGAAACCTTATATCGTGCCAGTCAAAGGAACCTTTGATGCAGCGGGCAAAATGATGGATTTAAACGGCGACGGCAAGGTGGACTATATGGACACCAATTCGCAGCCTGCGACCACCTTGATTGCGGATGCGCACAAGGCAGGGTTAATGATCCACACCTGGACATTCCGTAATGAGCCAAAGCGTTTGGCATTTGATTACAAAGGCAATCCGCAGAACGAGTATCTGCAATTCTATCGTTTAGGCATTGATGGCTTGTTTAGCGATTTCACCGAAACGGCGGTTGCAGCGCGTACGGCGTATTTGAAAGAATTGGGACGTTAAGTTTCATCGGCTGAGGGTTCTGCGCTCCAGCCTAAAAAAACCCTCGCCTCAAGGTGAGGGTTTTCTATTTAGGGCTTACGCAAAAGTGTTCCAGCAAGACAAAGCGCCGAAGACAGTACACTTAGTACGGCGAGGCGCTTGAACGCCGCCAGAGCGGTTTTGCGTAAGTCCTATTATTGCCCGCCGAGTAAGGCTTTCAAGCCTTCGAGCTGCGCCCGGCCTTTGCTCTTTTTTTCCTCCGGGTCGCGGCTGTCGTTGCGTCCTTCCCATTGCAGTAGTTCTGGCGGAATCTCGCCGAGAGATCGGAAGAGCACACGTCTGAACTCCAGTCACGTCAGTCAA
>CALKWL010000404.1 GCA_938004235.1 uncultured Gammaproteobacteria bacterium | reverse complement strand
ACCGTCTGGGAATGTCTGGCGCTTGCCGCCTCCGACCTGAGCATCATGACCAGCCTGCTTGAGTGCCGTTTTCTTCAAGGCCAGGCCGCGCTGTGGCAGGCGGCAAGCGCCGCCCTGTTCGCCGCAGACGGCGAGATCTGGCCTGCGGCGGCCTTTTTTCGCGGCAAACAGGCCGAACAGGCGGCAAGACACCGGCGTTACGATGATTCCGCCTACAAAATCGAGCCGAATATCAAGGAAAGCCCGGGAGGACTCCGCGACTGGCACACCCTGCGCTGGTTGAGTTGCCGTCTGTTCCGCCACGATGCCGCCGATCATCTGGTGACGGAAGGTTTGTTGACCGATAGCGAGCATACTGCGCTGATCGAGCGCATCGAGTTTTTATCACGGCTGCGTTTCACCCTGCATCTCATCAGCGAGCGCCACGAAGATCGCCTCTTGCTCATGCACCAGAAAACCCTGGCGGCCATGTTCACGACGCATCCAGAGACGAAGCCTAGGATCGTCTTAGAAAAAGAACCCGGCGCATTTGCAGCCCACGGCGACAATCAGAACGTCGAAGCCTTCATGCAGCGCTACTTCCGCGCCGTACTGGGGATGGAACGTATCAACGGCCTGGTGATGCAGCAATTTGAAGAGCGCCTGTTCCCGCCGCAAGGCGAGCCTGTGGCCTTGAATGCACGCTTTAACCGGCGCGGCAAACTGATCGAAACCTTGGATGCCCAGCTCTTCCTGCGCACCCCGTCGGCCATGCTGGAGTTGTTTTTGCTGGTGCAACAGCATCCGGAGCCCTTGCATATTCGCGCCAGCACCCTGCGCCAGCTCCAGAGCCATGTGATGCTGCTGCGCGCAGAGATGCGCCACAACCCGAAAGCTCGCGCGCTGTTTATGGAGATTTTGCGTCAGCCCTGCGGGGTTTTTGATGCCCTCAAGCGCATGAACCGCCTCGGCGTATTGGCCGCCTACCTGCCTGACTTTGAAAACATTGTCGGACGTATGCAGTTTGACCTCTTTCACCTCTACACAGTGGATGCGCACACCCTGCTGGTCATACGTAATCTGCGTCGCTTTGCCACACCGCATGGCCAAAGCGAAAGTCCGCTGGCGCATGAGTTGATCGTTTTGTTCGACAAGCCGGAGCTTTTGCTGCTCGCCGCCCTGTTTCACGACATTGCCAAAGGTCTGGGCGGACAGCATGAACAGCTTGGCGCAGACAAGGCGCGCGCGTTCTGCATTCTGCACGGCCTGCCTGCGGACGACACCGCCCTGGTCGAATGGCTGGTGCGCGAGCACCTGCAATTTTCCTTTGTGGCGCAACGTCGTGATCTGGATGACCCCGGGGTTATTGATGAATTCACCCGCTGGATCGGCTCACGTCACAAGCTGGATGCGCTCTACCTGCTTACCGTGGCCGATATTCACGCCACCAACCCGACCTTGTGGAGCGACTGGCGCGCAGCCTTGTTGCGCGATCTTTACACCAAGACCCACCATGCGCTGGAACAGGGGCAACGCATCATCGACATTCAGAGCCGCCGCGCCAAGGTGCTTGAATGCCTTGCCCAGGCGTGCGAGCAACCGAACGAAGGCGACTGGCATAAGGCGCGGGCGCGGCTTGATACTCTACCGGGACGTTACATTCTGCGTCACTCGGCCAATGCCCTGGCATGGCGCCTGTGCGGCATGGTGAAAATGCAGGGCGAAAGCTGGTTGGGACTGCGTGAAGACCCGCACCGCCAGGTCAGTGAGTTGTTTATTTTCACGCATGATCAGCCGCATCTTTTTGCAAAAATTGCCGCCACCCTGGATCGTCTCGGCTTGAACATTCAGGCGGCCTACCTCACCGCGACCCTGGACGGCATGGTGGTGGACGACATCCTTTTTCTCGATGCAAAGGGCGAACCCCTACGCGATGCCTGGATGCAGGCCGACCTGCTGCGCCAACTCGAACTGGCCATGGCTCATGATGCCGCCGCGGTGCGCGTGATGCGGCGCTCCTCCCCCTTGTTGCAGCACTTCAACTGCCCGACGCAAATTCAGATGACAACGTCTGAACATGGCGAAAACACCGAGATCCAGCTGGAAACGCTGGATCGCCCGGGACTGCTCGCCTTGATCGGCGGCGTGCTGAGCGAACTGAACATGAACCTGCAAGGCGCCACCATCAACACCTTGGGTGAAAAAGCGCAGGACACGCTGTACGTCTCCATGCGCGAGCCTGAAACAGGCAAACTCAGGCCGCTGAACAACGAACAGCAACAGCTGCTTGAAGCGCGTTTGCACGCGGCGCTGCGGATGGAATGATGCACACATCCGCTGCGACCGGGGATTACCGCATCATCTTTGCCGATAACGAGCTGTTGGTTGTAGAAAAACCCACACGCATGTTGAGCCAGCCCGGCGTGGGTGCAGACAAAAAAGACAGCCTGATTACCCGCCTGAACCTTGTGTATCCCACTGCGCGCATCGTGCATCGCCTCGACTGGGAAACCTCCGGCCTGATGGTGATTGCGCTCAATGCCGCCAGCCACCGCGCCCTGTCGATCCAGTTTCAGGAGCGGCAAACCGAAAAAACCTACATCGCCGTGGTGCATGGTCATCTTGCAGAGGAATGCGGCAGTGTGGATGCGCCGCTGGCCGCCGACTGGAACGACAAACCGCGCCAAATCGTCACCCCGGACGGACGGCCTTCCCTGACCCATTGGCGCTGCCTTGGTTTTGCAGGCGACACCAGCCGGGTTGAACTCAAACCCGTCACCGGGCGCTCGCACCAACTGCGGGTCCACATGCTGCATCTCGGCCACCCCATGCTGGGCGATGGCCTGTATGCCCCGCCAGCCGTGCTGGCTGCCGCGCCGCGCCTGTTGCTGCATGCCGCCGAGCTGGGCTTTACCCATCCGGGCAGCGGTGAGCGTATGCTGCATCGCAGTGAGGTTCCGTTTTAGGGGGACTGAGTGCTTTAGCAAGTGCTTGGGTTTGCGTTTTCCTCCACCTTTGAAGCCGCCGTGGACTGGCCTGTGGAGGCCGGGTAAAAGCGCCATGGATGGCGCATTTAG
>CALKWL010000403.1 GCA_938004235.1 uncultured Gammaproteobacteria bacterium | reverse complement strand
TTCAAAACCACCAGCCAGAACATCAGCACCTTGACTCAATCGTTGCAAAACACCCCCCAGCGCACTGAGCAGGAGATCCAACTGCTGCGCCGCAATCTGCAACCTGAAGTCAATGCGCTGCTCAGCCAATCCACCGCCAGCGCACGCGCCCTGGAAAGTCTGCTGCGCGAGCTTAACCGCGACCCGGCCTCGATCGTGCGCGGCGCCCCGGTTCAACAACCCGGTCCAGGCGAGCGCTAAGGAAATGCTGAACAAATCCATCCATGGCTTTGCTCAGCTCGCCCCGTCGCGAAGTAAATTCGCGACGGGGCCCGCGAATCAAGGATTTGCGTCCTTATTCGCGCCGGGGCATCCATGCCCCGGACAGGAAGCAGTGCTCCCCTGACCCTCGTTCACACTCCACGGAAGAATCATCATGCTCCATCGTCTCCCGATTGTGCTCGCCTCCCTTGCCAGCCTGAGCCTGACCGGTTGCGGTTCGCTGCTGGCTCCCCAACAGGCACCGCTCACCTACCGCCTTAGCCCGGACACAGCCAACGCCGTCTCCCCCGCTGCGCCGGACAAAACCTTCCCCTACAGCCTGCAAGTCGCCGCTCCCCGCAGCGATGCGGGCTTCGATACCAGCTCGATCGCCTACCGCCAGCACCCCTACCGATTGGACTACTACACCCAAAGTCGTTGGGTTGACCTTCCCGCCGCCATGCTAGGCGAGCGCATCACCCATGCCATCGAGCAAAGCGGCGCCTACCGCGTCGTTCTCGCACCAAGCGCGGCGTTGCCGGCCGACCTGCGCCTATCCACGGAGCTGGTGGCGCTTGAACAGGTTTTCGCCGACAGCAGCGCCCCCCCCAGCGGCAAGAGCGACCTGCGCTTCGCCTTGCGTATGCAGCTTATTGATGTGAACGCCGTGAAAATCCTGGCCTCCGGACGCATCGATCTCACCCAGCCCTCCCCCAGCGCTGACGCCCTCGGAGCCGTGACCGCCGCCAACCAGGCTTTACGCGAGGCTCTGCCAAAAATCGTGCAGTTCTGCATCGACAACACGCCTAAGACTCTGGCCGCAGCCCAATAAAACTCTGACCACACCCATGCCAAGCTCTCACACCGATCGCGACCTCTGGAACGAGGCCGAACAACGGGTTGAAACCTATCTAACCGCCCTGCTGGTTCCCCCCCAAATCCGCCAGGACATGGTTGCAGCCATTATCGAGCGCGCCCGGGCGCATGGTGACGAACACCCGATCACCGCCGCCATGCGCGAGGTTCAAACCCACCTCAGCCGCCAGGTCACCCGCACTCAGGGCATCATCCCCAGCACACCGGCGACCGGCTCTGCCGCTTGGCGCGTCGCCGTCTGGCGGCACTCAGCATGTTCGCAATGCACCTGGCGCGCTGTCCCCTGGGGCAGCCTGCGCCTATCCCATGAAGGACAGCAATTCAGCCTTAGCGGTATGGACGCCATGCCCATGGTGCAGCGCGCCGTCGTCGCGCCCGCACAAATCCGTCCCGCGCCGGAAGGCTTTCTTTCCCGTCTGCTGGGGCTGAACGACGACGCCTCCCGATCAACGAGCGGCTCATGATGATGCGCATTACCCCCACGGAACTCACCGCCATTGCCTCAGACCGCCGTCTGCTTCTGCTACTGCTCGTACTGCTGCCTACCGCCGGCGGCGTATGGATGTTTGCCAACACCTTGCCGTTCGGCGGTGCGCACCCGTTGGAAGTCGCCCTGCTGATTCTGTTCGGCCTGCTGTTCACCTGGCTGTGGATTGGCCTTTGGACGGCCTTGATCGGCTTTATGCTGCAATTGCGCGGTAATGACTGGCTCAAGATCAGTACGCTCAATTCGCGTGCGGACGGCAAACCCACACCGCTGGCTTCGACCGCCGTGGTCATGCCGATTTGCAATGAAGATGCCGATGAAGTGTTTGCCCGCCTGCGCGCCAGCTATCTCTCACTGCAAGCCGCGGGAGAGCTGGAACACTTCCGTTTTTACATTCTCTCCGACTCCAACCAACCGGAAAAATGGGTGGACGAAGAGCTGGCTTGGGCGCGCCTATGCCGTGAAGTGGATGGTTTTGAAAAGATTTTTTATCGCCGACGCCGCTACCGGGTCAAGAAAAAAAGCGGAAATATCATCGATTTTCTGCGCCGATGGGGTAAAAACCACGAATACATGATCGTGCTGGATGCCGACAGCGTCATGAGCGGCGAGGGCATGGTGCGCATGGTGCAGGCCATGGAACGCAATCTGCACGTCGGCATTATCCAGACCCTGCCGGTCAGTCAGGGCATGGACACCCTCTACGCACGCGTGCAGCAATTCGCCGGTCGTTTGTACTCACCGATGTTCGCCGCCGGCCTAGCCTGGTGGTGGCTGGGCGACGGCCAATACTGGGGTCACAACGTCATCATCCGCATTGCGCCGTTCATGAATCACTGCAACCTGCCGCGTATGCCGGGCATCAAGCCGTTTGGAGGCGAAATTCTCAGCCACGACTTCGTGGAAGCGGCACTGATGAACCGGGCGGGCTACCAGGTCTGGGTGAGTTACGACATCGACGGCAGTTGGGAAGAATACCCGCCCAGCCTGACGGATGATCTCAAACGCGACCGTCGCTGGTGTCAGGGCAACCTGCAACATGGCGGCGTGATGATCGCCGAAGGCTTGCCGCTGATGCAGCGCTTTCTGCTGGTCAACGGCATCATGAGCTACGCAGGCTCACTGCTCTGGTTCATGCTGCTGATTCTGACCACAATCCTGGCCTGGATTGCCCCGCCCGAAGCCAAAGTTGCGCTTGACCAAGCCATGCAGCTGCTGTGGATCACGCTGGGGCTGCTGTTCCTGCCGAAAATCCTGAGCCTGTTCAATGCGCTGCGCGTCAAGGAGCGCGCTGAACGCTTTGGCGGTCGCCTCGGTCTGAGCTTGAGCGTCCTGTTTGAAACCCTGCTCTCCGCACTTTCCGCCCCGGTGCGCATGGTGTTCCACAGCCGCTTCATCATTCTCACTCTGATGAACAAAACGGT
>CALKWL010000402.1 GCA_938004235.1 uncultured Gammaproteobacteria bacterium | reverse complement strand
CCCAATGGCGGCGACATCACGGTGCAGTGGGACGACGGCGCCAACAAGATTTTCAAGCTGTAAAAGAGCCGAGGAAGAGAATGAGCATTTTAGTGGGCACGGTATCGGAATTGACGGTGCGCCAGGAAGGGGAATGCGTTCTTTTGCTTCGCAACGGTCAATTGGTTGCCTCTTTTCCGTGGCAGGCAGCTTTGTTGTTGAGTAAAGCCCTACGCGTAAAAGGTAAAGCCGCCGAAGAGGTTTCTAAGCGAGACCAGATTATTGCTGACCAGGCCATCCTAACCAGGCTTGGTGTTCCATTTGGGCTATCTGATGACCGCTACATTTTGAAGGCTGCCGCCAACGAGGCAGCCTGGAACACTGATTTGCGCCGTTATATCCGACCGGACCGCGCCAAAGGTATTAAAAGTCAAGAAATATTTGGGCGCGCCAAAATCATCCAGCACGCCCCGAGGAGACAACCAGATGAATCCTGAAGATATGACCATTGAAGAGCTAGAGGCTGCTATTAACGGTATTGGCACACAGCAACGCGAATTAGCTGTGGAAAAACGGCGGTTGCAGGCTGCATTGAGCGGGAAGGTATTGGTCGCAGACGCTGAGCGAGCCGTCGCCAAAATGAGCGATGATGAAAAGCACATCTTGCTTCAGACGCTAAACGCTCAAGGCATTAGCAGTGGCGAGAATTTCGGGCAAATCTAAATCCATTCATGATTTCCCCACCTAATTTTTTTGTGTGGGCGACGATAGTCATGTTTATGACAGCAGGCATCGTTTCCTTTGTCTCAGCCGGCGCTGGGCATTTTGTCCAGAAACGGCCGTGGCCTGTCCCCATCTTCCTTGTGTTGCTCGGCGTGGCGGACATTGTATTTGCCATTCTGTATGGCCAACTCGTCGTCCCTGGATTCCCTGGCGGACCAATCCCCTCAGCAACCGGACGCCCGTACTTCCTCTTAATTTCCATTTCGATGGTATTGATGCCGCTCGGCTACGTCTGGACTGGTTATCGGGAATTGGCGCTGATTCGCAACCACACTGAGCAGCTAGAGGCCAAGCGCCACGTGGCTGAGCATGAGAAGCAAAAACTTCTCGAACGTCTGGACGCGGCACAAGAGCAAAACGCGCAGCAGCGGCAACAATTCTTCGATCTGAAACAGCTCATCATCTCCAATGTCTCTCACGAGCTACGCACACCAATGGCCATCGCACTTGGCTTTGTGGACATGATCATGACAGGCACGTATGGGCAAGTGGATGGTACACCACTGCATGAGCCATTGATGACCGTGCATACCAGCACGCAGCGAATGGTTGCTGTTGTCGAACGCATGGTGAACACATGGCGCGAACCCGCGTTCACGCTCACCGATTTGGCAGAAATCGGCCGTCAGCTGTTGGCCAGTAACGGTATCTGGCTGAACACTCGCCGCAATCCCGCTGATGTCACCATCACCAGCGATATCCCCGATCACCTCTTCGCGGTCGGCGATACAGAGATGTTGCGTACGGCCGTTTTCGAGCTGCTCAATAACGCCATTAAGTTTGGTGCCACAGAGATCCACTTGTCCATGTTTGAAGAGGACAGCGAGATAGTGACGCAGGTGCGCGACAACGGCATCGGCATTTCCCGAAAATACCACCGACAGGTGTTTGAGCCGCTGTACCAAATTCAAATGGGTAGCACCCGTAAATATGAAGGTGCAGGCATGGGTCTGGCTGCTGTCGAATCTGTAGCGCACGCCCATGATGGCCACACCTATGTACAGAGCCGGCTAGGGCAGGGGGCAATCTTCTATCTCATCATACCAGCCAAGTCAGTGGTGCCGCTCGATGATGTCGCCGCTGAAGGAAAGGATTAATGGCAAGTGGATTGGCTTGTACCAGCAATCATCATAGCTGCCGCCATCATTGTGGCGGCTCTTGTCGTCTCTGCCTCGCGGCCGCGAGACCTGCTGAAAACAGTCGCCAATCTCAGCGCCCAGGTGCGCGAGTTATCGGAGCAGGTGCAGGAATATTCGCGCACAATGCGGGAAATGGAGGCGGATGCAGCCGCGGACAGAGGGGAGATTCGCCAACTAGAAACGCGGATCTACGATGCGGTTCGCCTTATCTCTCAGCTAGTGGACGGGCACAGGCAGCTCGTCGAGCAGATTACCAACGATGGTGGCATTCCCGTGTACGAGATTCCGACAGATGCCAAATTGCTACTGGAGCTTCCACCAAAGGAAAAATATCGCAGCGTGGAGCTGCGTTTCTCACAGCAGTTCGGCGAGAGTTTCAACGACGACGAGCTGCGCACCGTCTGCCTGGAGCTGGGAACGGCCGTAAAAGAGCGGCTGGATTACGAGAATCTGCCGGGCAGCATCCGGCAAGCCAAAGCGCAGTCATTGGTGCGCTGGGCTACTAATCGAGATGTATTGGCTGAACTAGCCGAAATTGGCCAGCAGGAACGGCCGAAACTCGACTGGTCATTATAAGGGAGAGACATGATTAAAGTTCCATCCAAGATTGGTTTCCATACCGGCCCAGGTGGCAACCCCACCGGCATTGGCGATTATATGCGTGCCCTCGATAAAGCTGGCATCCCCATGGTGATCAAGAGTGTCGATCATTACGGCCCTGTCTTTGAAGCCCAAGAGATGATGCGGAAGAGCCAAGAGGCTGGCCAGCTCTACGTGCCCCATGTGCTCATCTTCCGGCTGAGTGACCGACATGGTGGCCCAGGTGATGATTACAAGTACGACACGCCTCCCTACAAAGACCCGAAGTATGTCAATAATCCGGAGGGTGGGGCAGAGCTGCACTGGAAGGAAACCTTAGCGAAGCTGCCACCAGAATTTGATAAAAAACGTGTTTGGCTTGAGGTCATGAATGAGGTTGATCGTAACCTCGCTTGGTGGCTCGGCCGTTTCGCGCTGCGCATTATGGGTCTAGCTGAGCGCGATGGCTACAAGGTGAGCTTTTTCGGCTTTGCCGGTGGCGAGCCTGAGCCTGAGTTCTGGGAAACTCCCGAAGTGCTGATCGCCCTGCGGCGCATTAGTGCCAATCGCTCACGTTTTGCTGTTGCCCTGCATGAATACAGCTTCCTGGTGAGTGACATCTGGCATGAATCTCCCTTCAAGATCGGCCGTTTTCAATATCTCTTCTACATCTGCGACAAGCACAACATTCCACGTCCGACCGTACAAATCACCGAAT
>CALKWL010000401.1 GCA_938004235.1 uncultured Gammaproteobacteria bacterium | reverse complement strand
ATTGACTGACGTGACTGGAGTTCAGACGTGTGCTCTTCCGATCTCGCGGTCGTGCCTTTCGGCGGCGGCGCGCCGGAGGATATTGCACAGATCATCAGCGCTGATCTGGCGCGCAGTGGCCAGTTCAATACGTTGGCGCCCAATGCGATGCCCGAACAGCCGATTGATCCGCAGCAGGTGAATCTGGACGCCTGGCGTGCGGTCAAGCGTGACTATGTGGTGGTTGGCCGGGTGCGCCCCGAAGGCGGGAATTACGCCCTGGAGTTCTATGTGCTGGATGTCGTCAGCGGCAAGCAGCTTACGGCCATGAGTGTGAGTGCATCGCGCTCTGACCTGCGTATGGGCGCGCATCGGGCGGCGGATATCGTGTATGAGACGATTACCGGAGTGAAGGGAGCATTCGCAACGCGCATCGCCTACATCACGGAAACCGGCCAGCCGCCGATGCGCCGTTACAGTCTGGAAGTGGCCGACAGTGATGGTTACAACCCGCAAAGTATTCTTGAGTCCAAGGAGCCGATCATGTCGCCATCGTGGTCGAAGGATGGGCGCAAGCTGGCCTATGTTTCGTTCGAACGACGCCGTTCGAGCATTTATGTGCAGGATGTTTACAGCGGGCGGCGTGAGCTGGTGGCTTCATTTCCTTCGATTAACGGTTCGCCAAGTTGGGCGCCGAGCGGCAATAAGCTGGCTTTGACACTTTCCAAGGACGGCAATCCGGAGATTTATGTGCTTGATCTGACCACGCGCCAGACCACGCGTCTGACCAACAGCGCAGCGATTGACACCGAGGCGAGCTGGCTTCCTGACGGCAGCGGTGTGGTGTTTACCTCAGATCGTGGCGGTCGTCCGCAGACCTATCAGGTCGGCTTGGGCGGCGGTGCGCCGAAGCGTTTAACATTTGATGGCGGCTATAACGCACGTCCCAGCGTCTCTCCTGACGGCCAGTTCCTTGCGACGGTGCAATCCTGCGGCGGTGGTTTCTGTATTGCTGTGCTTGATTTGAAAACCGGTGCGTCACGCACGGTTTCCAAGGGCTCCCAGGATGAAGCGCCGAGTTTTGCACCAAACAGCGCCATGTTGCTCTACGCATCGGGCGGGGGTGTGTTGCGCGTGGCTTCCGTCATCGGACAAGCCAATAGCACCTTGAGTCTGCAACAGGGCAAGGTGCGCGATCCGGCATGGGGGCCGTTCCGTCAATGAAACATCGAATTCCAGAATTCAAATGGATAGGCTTTGCACCCAGAGCCCTCGTGCTTTCAGTATCTGCGGCGATCTTATTGGGCGCGGGTGCGCCGGTTGTCGCTGAGTCTGCGGCGCTGCCCACCCAAAACCTGTTGGCTGATGTCATGAGTCGCCAACAACAGATGCAAACCGAGCTGAACGAGTTGCGCGGTCTGGTTGAGCAGCAGGGTTATGAGCTGGAGATGCTCAAGCGGGCAAATAAAGAGGCTTATGCGGATACCGATCAGCGCATCCGCGCGCTGGATGCCATTGTGCGCCCCCAGGCGGATGCACCAACCATCAGCTCGCCTGCGGTCAGTGCGTCGACGAACAATCCTCAGGTTGCTCCGACCGTACCCTCCGTGCCTCCCGCGCCTTCTGTACCGGTCGTCGCCGCAGACGATCAGGTCAAATACGATCAAGGTTTGAAGTTGCTCAGGGCAGGGCAATACGAGCAGGCCATCAAGACTTTTGACGCCATCATCAAGAGCAGTCCCCCCAGCGCCAACCGCCCCAATGCGCTGTATTGGACTGGGGAGGCCTATGTTGTACAGGGGAACCTGAAGGCGGCGCTGGGCGCATTCGAGCAGGTGGTGCGGGATAGTCCGGCGCATCAAAAGGCGGCTGATGCTCAATTGAAGATCGGTTACATCTACTACGACCAAAAAAATTACGCGCGTGCCAAAGAAATACTGAACAAGGTCAAGGCAGAGTATCCCGGAACCCATGCGGCGACCCTGGCAGAGCAGCGTCTGAAGCGTATGCAGGCCGAAGGCGTGTGATTACGAATGTCTGAAGTTGCAAACATGGATACGCCGGTGCGTATCACGGAGATTTTTTATTCGTTGCAGGGTGAGTCAACGCGCGTGGGCTTGCCCACGGTTTTTGTGCGTTTGACCGGTTGCCCGCTGCGTTGCGTCTATTGTGATAGCGCCTACGCGTTCACGGGGGGCGAAAAGTGGAGCATTCGCGACATTCTTGACGAAGTTGCAAAGCATCAAACCCGCTTTGTGTGCGTGACTGGAGGGGAGCCTTTGGCGCAAAAGAGCTGTTTGCTCTTGCTTGCGGTCTTGTGTGATGCCGGTTTTGATGTGAGCATGGAAACCAGCGGGGCTTTGGATATCACCCCGGTTGACCCGCGTGTCAGTCGCATCATGGACATCAAAACACCCGCATCCGGTGAGGTGTTACGTAATCGGTATGAAAATATCGCCGATTTGCGCCCATTGGATGAGGTCAAATTTGTCATCAGCAATCGGGAAGACTATCTGTGGTCGGTGGACTGTTTGCAGCGCTACGCCTTGTCAGAGCGTTGTCCAGTGCTTTTTTCTACCACATTCAGTCAACTTGAGCCGCACGAATTGGCTGAATGGGTACTGGAAGATCATTTACCGGTGCGTTTTCAGTTGCAGATGCACAAGCTGCTTTGGGGGGAAGCACAGGGGCGATGAACAGCGAAATGACAGCAAAAGCCTCGCGTGCAGTGGTGCTGGTTTCTGGGGGACTTGACTCGGCAACGGTACTGGCGATTGCACGCAGTCAGGGTTTTGAGTGCTATGCGCTCAGCGTGAATTATGGCCAAAGGCATCAAGCTGAACTTGAGGCCTCAAAACGTGTGGCGCACATGCTGGGCGTGCTTGTGCATAAAGAGGTGCAGGTCGATCTGGGCTCAATCGGCGGATCGGCCTTGACGGATGCGGCGATTGCGGTACCCGAGATGGCGGGTGACGGGATTCCCGTGACCTATGTTCCCGCGCGCAACACCATCATGCTTTCGATCGCATTGGCTTGGGCTGAAGTTTTGGGAGCGAGAGATATTTTTCTTGGGGTGAACGCGGTGGATTATTCGGGCTACCCCGATTGTCGCCCTGAATTTATCGAAGCGTTTGAACGTCTCGCCAATCTGGCGACTAAAGCAGGGGCAGAGGGGAGAGCGTTTAGCGTTCACGCCCCGCTTCTGCGCATGAGCAAGGCGGAAATTATATTGCGCGGCACAGCGCTGGGCGTTGATTATGCTAAAACCGTAAGTTGTTACCAGGCGGATGATGATGGACGTGCGTGTGGGCGGTGTGACGCCTGCCGCTTGCGCACAGAAGGATTTCGCAGCGCGGGGATTGCTGATCCAACACGCTACTCGAAATCTTTAGTTTCTTTAAGTCAATGATTTTTTTCTTATTTTAAGTCATTGAATGCTTGTCGGGCTGGCGCGTTGGCGTAATTTGGCTTGCAATAGAAATCTAGGCGTGTAGAATGCGCGCCCTTGCAACGGTTCACCTAGGCTGCAAAGGCTTTCTCAAAGGGGTTTGTCTGCTAGCTCGGTGAGCTCGAAAGTGAGTCGCTTCTGTGTTTGATTTAGTGGTTGACAAACAATAAATCCAATATAGAATGCGCAACCTCAAATGATGCTTCAGGGCAAAATTTGAAAGATTGGGTCGTTAGCTCAGTTGGTAGAGCAGTTGGCTTTTAACCAATTTGTCGCAGGTTCGAGCCCCGCACGACCCACCAAGGTTTCTTGAAATTGATGGTTGACATAGATTGAGTCATCAATATAATGCGCAACCTTGATTTAAGCTGAAATGCTTGTGGCGTTGAAAGACAAAGCAAGTGACTGAAAATAAAAAATTCAGTTGTTGACAAAAGAAAAAAGCGTGTTAATATATGCAGCTCACTTCGGCGCCAAATAA
>CALKWL010000400.1 GCA_938004235.1 uncultured Gammaproteobacteria bacterium | reverse complement strand
CCACCGCTTTTTTGGGTAATAGAGCCCACTATTGCCCTGCAAAAGCGGCGAAATCCGCCCTCGCCCAGCCGGATTTTCGCTTTGATTCCTAAAGTCCGACAGGCCGCTGGCGGTTTCATGATGCGGTATCGGGGGCGCTCTGGCGCAACTGACCGCTGAACCAGTCGATGTCGATGCGCTGGGCGCGCCCGGCCGGGTTGGTGAAGGTGAGGCTGCCTCCGGTGGCGCTGCCGTCAGGATAAAAGCGGAAGACGGGCAGATTGGCGTCGTGCAGGCTGGTCACGCCGTGCATGTCGATACGGATGCTTGGGTCGAACGCAACAATTTTTTCACCCGCCATGCGCAGCTGGTGTTGTTCGGGTAGCACCGCAAGTTCGACAGCGCGTCCCTGAATGGCGGCCGCGACACGTGCACGCTTGAGTGCGCTGACGGTATCGTTTACGGCTGCACGAAAACTCATGGCGGTACGGATTTTTTCGTAGGCGGCGGGCGCGGTGGTCAGTACCAGAGCCATCAGGGTGATGGTGGCGATCAGCTCAATCAGGGTGAAGCCGCACGAGTCCCGCATGCTCATGCCGTACGCGGCTTAACAGCCTGCTGAAATATCTGTTTCAGCAAGCTGTTAAGGCGGGACATGGATGTCCCGCACGCAAATCGGTCACGCACGTGATTGATTTGTCGCGTTCGCGTCCGGGCGTGTACCGGGCGCGAACGGGCTGAAAAAATCATGGATGAGTTTTTCAGCATCCTGTTACTCCCAGCTGACGATGTCGGCGTTTTCACCTTCACCGCCGGCGGTGCCGTCAGCGCCCAGGCTGAGGATATCCACATCGCCATGTTTGCCGGGAATGACGTAAACGTAATCACGCCCCCAGGGGTCTTTGGGAAGCTCGGCTTTTTTCAGGTAGGGGCCGTTCCAGCCGGAGACATTGCCGGGGCGCTCAACCAAGGCTTTGAGTCCTTCCTGCTGATTGGGCAGGCGACCCGTGTCGAGTTTGTAGATGTCGAGCGATTGTTCAAAATCCTTGATCTGGATTTTGGCGGTTTTGCTTTTGGCGCCGCCGAGCTGGTTGAGCACCTTGGGACCGACCAAGCCGGCCAGCAGGCCGAGAATGGCGAGAACGACAAGCAATTCGACGAGGGTAAAGCCATGTTGATTATGGTTTTTTTTGCGTGCAGGCATGATTTTTTGTATCCGGGTGGTTGAAGTCAGGCAATCAGTTCGTTGACCGAAAGAATGCCCATGAGGATGGAGATGATAATAACGGCGATGATCGCGCCCAGCGAAAGGATGAGTAAAGGCTCCATCAGGGTCAGGGCGCGTTTGATCGAAGCCTGAACCTCGTCGTCATTCACATTGGCCAGTTCGAGCAACATGGTGTCCAGACGGCCGCTTTCTTCGCCAATCGCAATCATTTGAATCGCAGACTCAGGGAATACGCCGGTTTTGTCGAGCGCAGCGGCCAGGCGTCCGCCCTGCTTGATGGCCGGGGGCAGGCTGGCCAGCGCCTCACGTAACACCGTGTTGCCGACAGTGTCGGATGCGATGCCCAAAGACTCAAGCAAAGACACGCCGTTATGCAGCAAAGTTCCCATGGTGCGCGAGAACAGTGCCGTGTTGTATTTGAGCGCGACGGCGCCGATCAAGGGGGTGCGCAAGATGAGCTGGTCGAGTTTGGCCTGACCCTGCGCGCTTTTAGCCCAGCGCTGCCAGAGAAACCAGAGCGGAATGGCGACCAGCACTATGATCCAGCCATGCGCTGCAATGGCATCGCCTGAGGCGACGACGATCTGGGTCATGATCGGCAGGCGGTCGCCCATATCGGCGAACAGCTCCTTGAACTGCGGCACGACGAAGCCCAGCATCAGTGCAATGGAGAGCACGGCGACCACCAGCAGAATGCTGGGGTAAATCAGCGCGGAGGTGACGCTCTGGCGCAGGGCTTTGGCGCGCTCCAGATGGTCGCCAAGGCGGGTTAAAACATCGCTGAGTTGGCCACTGGCTTCGCCGGAGCGAATCATGTTGATGTAAAAATTGCCGAACAGGGTTTGATGATTGCGCAGAGCGACGCTCAATCCGCGACCGCCTTTGACGTTGTCGAGAATGTCTTGCAAGACGGCGGCAAGGCTGGGGTTGGCGCTCATGCCGACCATGACCTTGATGGCGCGATCCAGCGGCAGCCCCGAACGCAGCAGCACGGCCAGCTCCTTGGTAAACCGCAGCACGTCCTCAGCGCCGGGCGGTCTGGCTTTTTGCGTGCGTTTGGCCGTGCCGAGGGTGCCGCCGCGCAACAGCGGGGCTTCGGCGCTCGTATCGGGGCTCAGGTTGATTGGGGTCATGCCCTGGCTTTGCAATTGCTTGAGTGCGGCGTCCTGCGAGGGTGCATCCAATACGCCTTCGCTGATCTGTTGTTGCCGGTTGACCGCACGGTAGCGGAACTTAGCCATGCGCGCTGTCCTGGGTCACGCGCAACACTTCGTCCAGCGAGGTGACTCCGGCGACGACCTTGCGCAGGCCGTCTTCGTACAGGGTCAACATGCCCTGATGGCGCGCCGTCTGGTGCAGGATGGCGGCGTCCGCGCCTTCGAGAATGGTTTTGTGAATGGCGCTGTCGAGTACCAATAATTCGTGAATCGCGACGCGCCCGCGATAGCCGGTGTGCGAGCATTGCGCGCAGCCCTGGGCGTTGAAGATCTGGCGCTGCCCGGCGGGCATGAAGCGCGCGAGGCCGGAGGATTCGAGCAGCACGGGTTCGGCTTCGACGGCGGTTTTGCAATGCGGGCATAGACGGCGCACCAGACGCTGCGCCAGCACGCCGTTGATGGTCGAGGTCAGCAGATAGCGCGGAATGCCCATGTCTTCCAGACGGGTGAGCGCGCCGGCGGCGGTGTTGGTGTGCAGGGTGGAGAGCACCAGGTGGCCGGTCAGCGCCGACTGCACGGCGATTTGCGCGGTTTCGGTGTCGCGCATCTCGCCGATCATGATGATGTCGGGATCCTGGCGCAGGATGGAGCGCAGGGCGTGGGCGAAGGTCAGGCCGATTTGCGCGTGAACCTGGATCTGGTTGATGCCTTCGAGCTGGTATTCGACCGGGTCTTCGACGGTGATGATCTTGAGCGTGCTGGCATCGATTTTCGCCAGCGCGGCGTAGAGCGTGGTGGTCTTGCCCGATCCGGTCGGGCCGGTGACGAGGATGATGCCGTGCGGGGCGGTGAGCAGCTGGTTGAAGCGCTCCAGGGTGTCGCGGGAAAAGCCCATGTCTTCCAGGCTGAACTGTACGCTTTCGCGGTCGAGCACGCGCATGACCACGCTTTCGCCGTGCACGGTGGGCACGGTGGAGACGCGCAGGTCGAGCTCGTGACCCTTGACGCGGGTCTTGATACGCCCGTCCTGAGGCAGGCGACGCTCAGCAATGTTCAGCCCGGCCAGAAGCTTGACCCGCGAGGTGATGGCGGCGGTGAGCGAGGCGGCGGGCGGCGTGGAGTCTTCGAGCACGCCGTCCACGCGGTAACGGATGGCCAGACCGCCCTCGGTGGGTTCGATGTGGATGTCGGAGGCGCGGCGGTCGATGGCGGCGCTGATGATCTGGTTGACCAGGCGGATGACCGGGGCTTCGCTGGCGAGGTCTTTGAGGTGTTCGACGAATTCGTCGTCGTTCCAGCGGTCGGGCTGGGCCTCGTCTTCGTCGCTCTGCTCGCTGAGGTAGAGCCGGGTGAGCGCCGTGCCGAGTTCGGATTCAAGCGCGAGCGCGGGCAGGATCGTGCGCCCGCTGGCCAGGCGTAGCGCCTTGAGCGTGTAGGCATCTTGCGGCTGAGCCATGGCGACGCGCAGGCAGCCGCCCTCATCGCTGAGAGGAATGATCTGGTGATGCAGCAGAAATTCGGTCGATAGACCGTCTACAGTAAGCGCTTCGCTGGGAAATTCGCTGGCCGCGACAAGGGGTAATCCGAGTTGTGCGGCGAGTTGTTGCGCAATGTCGGTTTCTGAAACCACGCCGAGGCGCACCAGTACCCGCCCAAGCAGGTCGCCCATTTCTTCCTGGGCTTGCAGGGCGCGGTCAAGGTCGCGTTCGGAGAGCTTTCCGGCGGCGACCAGCCGCTCACCCAGGCGAACATTGGGCGTTAAGGCTGGGCGGAAGGGCGTGGTCGTGTTCATCGAGTTGCTCGTTTCAGTCGTGTTTGGCGCGGTCGAGCAGGGCTTGCCACCAGTCCGGGTGTTGCAGGAACCAGGTCAGTGTACGTCGAATGCCGCTTTCAAAGCTTTCGTGCGGAACATAGCCCAGCTG
>CALKWL010000399.1 GCA_938004235.1 uncultured Gammaproteobacteria bacterium | reverse complement strand
GATTGACTGACGTGACTGGAGTTCAGACGTGTGCTCTTCCGATCTTGAAAACGGCTTGTTCCTTGTGCCCAAGGTGATCGAATAATGAGCGCACTTCATCATCAATCCCTGACTCAATTGCGCGGAATGCTCGATCAAAAGCAGCTTTCTGCCCGTGAACTCGCTCAATACTACGTTGAGCGTGTCCGCGCCCATGATGCTTCGCTCAATAGCTTTGTCACGCTGACCGAAGACGAAGCCCTGCTTGATGCGCAACGTGCCGATGAGGCACTTGCAGCGGGGCAGGGCGGGGCGCTTACCGGCATTCCACTGGCTCACAAGGACATTTTCTGCACCCAGGGCATCCGCACTTCCTGCGGGTCGCGCATGCTGGACAGGTTTATTGCTCCATATAACGCCACTGTGGTGGAGCGTTTGCAGCAGGCGGGTACCGTCATGCTCGGCAAGCTGAACATGGACGAGTTCGCCATGGGATCAACCAGTGAGTCCAGCTTTTACGGTGCGACCAAAAACCCCTGGGATACGCAAGCTGTGCCCGGTGGTTCATCGGGTGGCTCGGCAGCAGCGATTGCAGCGGGGCTGACACCTGCGGCCACGGGCACGGACACCGGTGGTTCGATTCGCCAGCCTGCGGCGTATTGCGGTATCACTGGACTCAAGCCGACCTACGGGCGGGTGTCCCGTTTTGGCATGATCGCCTATGCCTCCTCGCTCGACCAGGGTGGGCCGATGGCGCGTTCGGCAGAAGATTGCGCCCTGTTGCTCAATGCCATGGCGGGCTTCGATGCGCGTGACTCCACCAGCAGCGAGCAGCCCACCGAGGATTACAGCGCGCAACTCAATCTTGACCTGAACGGACTTAAAATCGGCTTGCCGCGCGAGTATTTCGGCACGGGGCTGGATGCGGGTGTCGCGGCGGCGATTGATGCGGCGATTGCCGAGTTCCGCAAACTGGGTGCTGAGGTATGCGAAGTCAGCCTGCCGAACAGCGAGTTGGCGATTCCGGCTTATTACGTGATTGCCCCTGCTGAGGCCTCATCCAATCTGTCGCGCTTTGATGGTGTGCGTTTTGGCCATCGTTGCGACGCGCCCAAGGATTTGACGGATCTCTACGAGCGTTCACGCGCTGAAGGCTTTGGTGATGAGGTCAAGCGCCGCATCATGATCGGAACCTACGCCCTCTCGTCCGGCTATTACGATGCTTATTACCTCAAGGCACAGCGTGTGCGCCGCCTGATTGCCGACGATTTTGCGCGTGTGCTCTCCGAGGTGGATGTGATCATGGGGCCTGTGGCGCCTCATGTTGCGCCCAATCTGGGCGAGTCGCTCAAAGACCCTGTGGCCATGTATTTGTCCGATATTTATACCGTGCCGGTCAATCTTGCCGGTTTGCCCGCCATCTCGATCCCCGTTGGTTTTGCCCACGCTCGCCCGGTTGGCTTGCAAGTCATCGGCAAGGCGTTTGCCGAAAGCCGGTTGTTAAATATTGCCCATCGTTACCAGCAGGCGACCGACTGGCATCTTCAGATGCCAGAGGCATTCAAATAATTCAGGATCTTCACATGCAATGGGAAACCGTGATCGGGCTTGAGATTCATGCCCAGCTTGCCACCAAGAGCAAAATCTTTTCCGGCTCGTCCACCGCCTTTGGCGCCGAGCCCAACACCCAGGCCAATGTGGTTGATCTTGGAATGCCCGGTGCCTTGCCTGTGCTCAATGCCGAGGCGGTGCGCCTGGCCGTCACCTTTGGCCTGGCCATCAATGCGATGGTGAATCGTCGCTCGATTTTTGCGCGCAAAAACTACTTCTACCCCGATTTGCCCAAGGGCTATCAGATCAGTCAGATGGATTTGCCCATCGTGGCGCGGGGTGAAGTTCACGTTGCAATGGAAGATGGCACAAGCAAAATCGTCGGCCTGACTCGCGCACATCTTGAAGAAGACGCGGGCAAATCCTTGCATGAGGATTTTCATGGCTTGACCGGCATTGACTTGAACCGTGCCGGCACGCCGCTTTTGGAGATTGTTTCCGACCCTGACATGCGCTCGGCCAAGGAAGCGGTGGCCTATGCCAAAACCATTCACAGCCTGGTGCGCTACCTTGGCATGTGCGATGGCAATATGCAGGAAGGCTCGTTCCGCGTGGATGCCAACGTCTCGGTGCGCCCCAAGGGGCAAGAAGCGTTTGGTACCCGAGCTGAAATCAAGAACGTCAACTCCTTCCGCTTTCTGGAACGCGCCATCAACTTTGAAGTCGAGCGTCAAATCGACATTCTTGAGAGCGGCGGCAAAGTAGTGCAGGAAACCCGCCTGTATGACCCGGATCGGGACGAAACCCGCTCCATGCGCAGCAAGGAAGAGGCGCATGACTACCGCTATTTCCCCGACCCCGATCTCTTGCCGGTGGTGCTGGACGAAGCCTTCATCGAGTCGGTGCGCGCTGGCCTTCCAGAGCTGCCGCAACAGAAGAAGCAGCGTTTTGTCGAGCAACTTGGCCTGTCGGCCTATGATGCCAACCTCCTCACCGCAGATCGCGAGCTGGCTGATTACTTTGAAAACGCGCTCAAGGTGGCGGGGTGTGAAGCCAAACTTGCAGCCAACTGGGTGATGGGTGATCTCTCCGCAGCACTTAACAAGGCCGGACTTGATATTGCGCACAGCCCGGTGACTGCCGACATGCTTGGCGGTTTGCTCGCGCGCATTGCTGATAACACCCTGTCCGGCAAACTGGCCAAAGAGGTATTTGAGGCCATGTGGGCGGGCGAGGGCAGCGCAGATACCATTATTGAGAAAAAGGGCCTGAAGCAGATTACCGATGAAGGCGCGATTGCGGCCATTGTTGATGCGGCACTGGCGCAGTTCCCCGAGCAAGTGGCCGAGTTCCGTTCAGGCAAGGACAAAGTCTTTGGTTTCCTGGTCGGTCAGGTGATGAAAGCCGCCAAGGGCAAGGCGAATCCGGCGCAGTTGAATGCCGTGTTGAAACAGCGTCTGGGGGGCTGAGATGGCACACAGGGATCAACTGCATCGTTTCATTTTTCTAGGCGCAGCAGGCGATGAACGCCATGCGCCCGTGCGCGGCGAGCTGGTTCAGCTTGATGGCTCCTGGCAGGCTTTGCTCTCGCGCAGCGCATACCCGCCTGCCGTGGCCGAACTTTTGGGTGAAGCCGCCGTGGCGGCGGTGCTGTTGGCGGCCACGCTGAAAATCGACGGTAAATTGACCTTGCAAATCATGGGTGAACGCTCCGAACACTCAAACCCGCAGGATTCCAGCGCGCCTCTCGCCGTGCATCTTCTGGTGATGCAGGTCACCTCCAACCGCGAGCTGCGCGGACTGGCGCACTGGCATGGCGATGCGCTCCAGGATGGTGCGCGCGGTTTGCAACTGCTGAACGGCGGGCGACTGGTCATGACCATTGAAACGGCGCGCGGTGAGCGCTACCAGGGCATAGTACCGTTGGAAGGCGAACGGCTGGCACAGGCCTTGCAGGCATACTTTGAACGCTCAGAGCAGCTTCCCACCCGCCTGTGGCTGGAAGCCGACCTGCATCACGCTGCCGGGTTGCTGGTGCAAAAGATGCCCGAACACCACGCGGCGGCGGATGACGAAGACTGGGCTCGCGCGCAAGCCCTGGCGGATACGGTCACGCGCGAAGAACTGCTGGGCTTGCCGGGTGAAACCCTGCTCAGGCGCCTGTTTCACGAGGAAGACCGACGGATTTTCAGTCCGGAGTATGTGCGCTTCATGTGCTCCTGTTCACGCGAGCGTGTGGGCGAGATGCTACGCAGCCTGGGCGCGAATGAAATCGAAAGTATTCTGGCCGAGCAGGGCAGCGTTGAAGTGGATTGCGAGTTCTGCAATGCCCATTACCGTTTTGATGCGGTCGATGCCGCCGCATTGTTTACGACCTTGCCGTTAAGCCAGCCTCAACGCTTGCATTGAGGGCGCATTGAAGCTGAAGGAATGAACCCATGAGCGACGAGCTTCCCACCGCCGACGAGATCAGCCAAGGCTGGGGCGCCAAGGCTCCGCAGCGCAGCGAAAAAGACGAGCAGCTGCGTCGCTTGCGCCTGCTGGACGAGGAGGTCGAGCGCATTATTCTTGCCCGCCAGCACCCGGTCACCGGATTACTTCCCGCCAGCACCGCCGTAAGCGCGCACGGCGACTACACCGATGCCTGGGTGCGCGATAACGTGTACAGCATTCTGGCCGTGTGGGGCATGGGGTTGGCCTATCGACGCGCCGATCTTGACCCGGCGCGGACGTATCTGCTGGAGCAGAGCGTGGTCAAGCTGATGCGCGGCCTGCTGTTCGCCATGATGCGCCAGTCGCACAAGGTCGAAGCGTTCAAGAAAACCCAGAATGCCCTGGATGCCCTGCACGCCAAGTACGACACCAAAACCGGCGCGGAAGTCGTCGGTGACGACGCCTGGGGGCATTTGCAGATTGATGCAACCTCGCTCTACCTGTTGATGCTGGCGCAAATGACTGCGTCGGGTCTGCGCATCGTGTTCAACCAGGATGAGGTCGATTTCGTCCAGAATCTCGTTTACTACATTGGGCGCGCCTATTCGACGCCGGATTACGGGATCTGGGAGCGCGGGCATAAAACCAATCAGGGCATACGCGAGCTCAATTCCAGTTCCATCGGTATGGCGCTGGCCGCGTTGGAGGCGATGAACGGGTTTGATCTGTATGGCGGCGAGGGGGATGAAAAATCCACCGTGCATGTGCTGCCGGATGAAATTGCGCGTACGGAAATCACCCTCAAAACCTTGTTGCCGCGCGAATCCAACTCCAAGGAAGTGGATTCGGCGCTGCTGTCTGTCGTGGGCTTCCCGGCCTTTGCGGTGCGCAACATGGCTGTGATTGAGCAGACTCAGCGTGAAGTCGTGAACAAGTTGCAAGGCGCGTTCGGCTGCAAACGTTTTCTGCTGGATGGCCATCAGACCGTGCTCGAAGACCCTTCGCGCCTGCATTACGACCCGCATGAGCTCAAGCAGTTCGAGCACATCGAGTCTGAGTGGCCGCTGTTTTTTACTTATCTTCTGCTCAACAGCCTGTTTCTTGGCAAGCCCATGGCGGCGAACTATTACCGTGAAGCGCTGGATCGCCTGACGGTAAAGCAGGATGGTCTGGAGCTTTTGCCCGAGCTGTATTTTGTTACGGCGGAACATATTGAGGCCGAACGCGCCCAGCCGGGCAGCCAGATGCGCCAGCCGAACGAGAACCTGCCTCTGGTATGGGCACAAAGCCTGTTTATTCTCGGCAAGCTGATCCAGGACGAGCTGCTGCATCCTGCGGACATTGATCCGCTTGGCCGGCGCTTGCGTCTGGGCAAGCGCTATCACCGTCCGGTGCAGGTTGCTGTGCTGGCCGAAAATCTGCATGTTCAGGAACGTCTGGAGCAAGTGGGCATCCAGGCGGAGGTATTGCAACAGGTCAGTCCGGTCAGGGTGGCGCATTCACGCAAGCTGATCGAGCTTTTCAGCGTGTTGGGGCGCAGCTTCAAACTGGGCATGAGCGGACGTCCACCGCGACGGATGCGCATCTTGACCACCTCCAGGGTGTACGCACTGGCCGGGCAACGCGTGACCTTTGTTCCGCAAATGCTGGATCGGGATGACTTCTATCTCAATCTGGACAATATCTACCTCACCCGCCGCCTACGCTCGGAAATCGGCTTTGTGCATCGCTACTGGCGCGAACCCGGAATGCCACTGGTGACATTGTGGATTACCTGCGAGATGCTGAACGCGGCGGACAGCGAGCACCTGCTGAACCTGCTGCGTGAGCTGCACAATGGCGAATTTGAGGGATATCCCGTACGCACGGGGCGTCTTAACCAGCTCATGCAGCATTGCGCCGCCGAGCATGTGTACACTGCCGAGACCTTCAGCCTTGAGGATGACGGGCTGCCGCGAACGACAGTGCGGCGCTCGCTGCTGCCTGAAACACAGGACATGCCGCAGGCGTTGAATCATGCCGAATTTGGCGCGCTCAATCTGGAGGAGTCCTCGGAGGCTTTGTACGCCGCTCTTGCCGCCACCCGGAACCCCTATGCCCAGATCGAATACCTGGTGACCTTGTGCGCCCGTCACGGCGGCGAGCATGTCACGCCGTTGGCACACCCGACGCTCGGCAGGCCGCTTCTGTTGCGCGAACTGACCCAGGATGTTTTTGACCGGGCCGGACGTTTGCAACTCTGGAGCGTATTGCGCCGCGCGGCCGATTTGCTCGGCAAGGTCGATACCCAGCTGGAAGTGGCGGTGATGGATATTCTGGTGAGGCAAAAGCAGCTCGCCGTCGGGCGCGCCTACAGTCGCCGCGCCATCATTCACGCCCCGCTAGGCAATCTGGAAACGCTGGGCATGATTCGCAATTTCTGCGGTCAGGATGAGCGCGAGCGCATTCTGACCCAGGAGCTGATCGTTTATCTTGGACATATTGCCAAGAACGAATATGACCTGATCCGCGATATTCTGACCTTACGGATAGGTCATTTGCTCCAGCTCCTGATCGCCGGGCTGGCAGCGGAGAAAAATCTGTCGCTTGACGCCGCTTTTGATGCGCTGCTTGAAAAGCCGCCGCACAGCCTGTTTGCGCGTCTGCGCGACATGCTGGCGCATTTTGGCGATGAAGAGCGCAGCCTGGGGCGTGTCGAATCCCTGCATCTTTCCAGCACACCCAGCCAGATTATCGCTGTACATTTCGACAAAGAGCACAGCACCCCCGGCGCCATGGGGACGTCGGCCATGGAAGACTGGTTGGCATGGCGCAAGGCCAAAGGCGCCATCGGACGCTTGCCCGAACGCTTTTATCCGCAAGTATGGGATGTGCTGCGCCACTGTCGCGCCTTGGTCATAGGCGATAAATACAATCGAAAAAACCGCTTGGACAGCGCCCAGCTGCTCTCGGAAAACACGGCGTGGGAGAAAAACTTCGCCCTGCGCGTCGATCATCTATTGAACAAGATTCTGGCGACAGAATACCGACAGCTGGTGATTGAAGGGATCGGCGCTCTGGTCGCCGTATTGCAGGTCAACCCGAATCTGCGTTTCGAAGACGACCTGATTCTGGATGTGTTGATCGGCCATGCCGTGCGCCTGGCCTGGCTGGATGTTCATAAGGACGATGCCGCCCGCTATGGCGAAGTGCGTGACCTGGCCTGGGAGGCCTTTTACCGTCGCCCGCCGCATGAAGCGGCGGCGTTTATCACTCACGCACTTGAGTTTCTGGTCGCGCAGGGCTCGGAAGCACACCTTGTACTGATTGAGGAGTAAAACAGCATGTTTCTCGCAGGCGATATTGGCGGCACGAAAACGATTCTGGCCTTATATGGCCTGCATCAAGGCGAGCTTTATTGTGAGCGCGAGACGTCCTTTCCAAGCCGCGAACACGCGCAATTTGACGCCATCATCGATCTTTTTTTAGGCGAGCACCGCACCGCGCTGCACGGTGCTGCATTTGGCGTTGCAGGGCCGATCGTTGATCGGCGCTGCGTGACCACCAACCTGCCCTGGATTTTGGATGAGCGCGAACTTGAGCTGCGCCTGGATTGCCCGGTGCGTCTGCTGAATGATCTTGAAGCCGCCGCTCTGGGCATGTTGCACCTTCCTGCCGAACAGCGCGTGACGCTCTCCAATGCGCGCCACAGCAAGGATGGCATGAAGGCAGTGATTGCTGCCGGAACCGGCCTGGGCGAAGCCCTGTTGTTCTGGGACGGCACGCGCTACCACGCACAACCGACCGAAGGCGGACATTGCAGCTTCGCGCCCACCAGCGCCGATGAGGACGCCCTGCTGGATTACATGCGCAATCAGCTGGGCGGGCATGTGAGCGTTGAGCGCGTGTTATCTGGGCCCGGCCTGTTCAATATTTGGCGCTTCCTGCGCGATAGCGGGCGCGGTGTCATGGATGCGGGCGTGATGCAGGCGATTGAATTGGCGGATGACCCAAGCGCTGAAATTGCGGCGCGCGCCATGGCCGCCTCGGATTCAGGCTGCGTTCATGCTTTGGATATGTTCGCACGCATTTACGGCGCAGAGGCGGCGAATCTGGCGCTTAAATCGCTGGCCACGGGCGGCGTGCTGATTGGCGGCGGCATTGCGCCAAAAATCCTGCATGTGCTGCAACGCGGCGCCTTCATGGAGGGCTTCCTCAACAAAGGGCGTTTCCGCGGCCTGCTGGAAAGCATTCCAGTTGAAGTTGTGCTGGAGCCGCGTGCGCCCTTGATTGGCGCCGCGCACGCCGCCCGATCACTGGCTTTAGGTTAAAGCGGGGCGGGTGATGGAGTTTTTGCACAATTTCGATGCCGCATCGTTGCTCGACACGCTTGTCAGCCTGACGGTCGCGTTTGTCCTGGGCGGTTTGATCGGTTACGAGCGCCATCTGAACCGCAGCAGCGCAGGCTTGCGTACCAATGTGCTCGTCGCTGTTGGCGCGGCGATTTTCGTCGATATCGCCAATCGCTACCATGGTCTGCACGGCGGCAATTACGGCACAGTGCATGTGATTGCCTATGTGGTTTCCGGCGTGGGTTTCCTTGGCGCGGGCGTCATCATGCGCGAGGGCGGCAATGTGCGCGGCCTGAACACGGCGGCAACCCTGTGGTCTTCAGCGGCGGTCGGCGCCGCGGCGGGGGCTGATCTGGTGTTTGAGGCCGTGCTGGGCGCCGCCTTCATTCTTTTGGCTAACACCTTGTTGCGTTACCAGGCCAAGTCCATGCAAGCGCGTCTTGAAACGAGCGCACAGAACGAGGCGGTGTACATCGAGCTCTTAACTTCGGCAAAACAGTACACCAAGGTGCTGAAATTTTTTCAGAGTGCCTTAAATGGCTACGAATGCACGCCGCAAAAGCTCCAGGTCACGCCTCTTGACGACGGCAATGTGCGTATTTTTGCCCAGTTTGCATCCAGCCCTGCCGACGGGGAGGCTCTCGAAAAAATCGTCGAACTGATGAATACCCATGAATGGGTCTCCGAGGCAAGCTGGAAGATGGGGCAAGCCGCATGAATGCTGTGAGTAAAACCCATGCGCTCAAGGGCTTGTACGCCATTACTGACAGCAGGCTGATTCCCGACCATCAATTTAGCGCCAAGGTCGCCGCCGCCCTGCGCGGTGGGGCGCGCATCGTGCAGTATCGTGACAAACGTGATTCCCCGGCGCTACGGCGCAAACTTGCCGCTGATCTGGTGTATTTATGCCGTGAACATGGCGCGATAAGCATCATCAATGATGATGTTGAACTTGCCGCAGAGGTTGGGGCGGATGGCGTGCATATCGGCAAGGATGATGCCGCCTTGAGTGCGGCGCGTGCGCGACTGGGGCAGGGCGCCGTCATTGGGATGTCCTGTTACAACCGGCTTGAGCTGGCCTTAGATGCAGAACGCCAAAGTGCTGATTACGCGGCTTTCGGCGCTTTTTTTCCTTCGCGGACTAAACCAAACGCGGTCTTCGCCGATCTTGATCTCTTGCGTGAAGCCAAAGAAAAAATGAATATTCCCGTATGTGCGATAGGCGGAATTACCGCAGAGAGAGCACAGGCTCTCGTCGAGGTCGGAGCCGATATGCTTGCGGTGATTTCGGATGTATTCGCTGCGGATGACATTGAGGCCGCTGCACGGCGCTTTGCACAACTTTTCAATAACCACCAGGAACCTGATTCAAAGTCTCGATCAACGGATGCAGTGCAAGCGAAAAACCGCCGAAAAAGCGCAGCATAGACGCACGATGTGAGCATTTTGAGGCGGTTTTTTGCGCCGCAATGCGCCGTTCAGTGAGACTTTGAACAGGTTCCAAAACATTTCGCGCCCGAGCAAGGCGCACAGGAGTACGCAGCATGTCCCGTTCACACGACCTTTTCGTTCAAGCCCAAAAACATATCCCCGGCGGTGTGAATTCACCCGTGCGTGCGTTTCGCGGGGTCGGCGGCGATCCGGTGTTTTTTGCGCGCGCGCAGGGCGCCTATGTCTTTGACGTGGACGATCAACGTTATGTGGATTATGTGGGTTCCTGGGGGCCGATGATTGCCGGTCATGCGCATCCGGCGGTGATTGACGCGGTCAAAGCCGCGGCAGAACGAGGGTTGTCGTTCGGTGCGCCGACCGCCGTAGAAACGCAGATGGCTAATCTTTTGTGCGAAATCGTGCCTTCTCTGGAAATGGTGCGCATGACCAGCTCGGGCACCGAAGCGACCATGAGCGCCATTCGCCTGGCGCGCGGCTATACCGGGCGCGACACCATCGTGAAGTTCGAGGGCTGCTACCACGGTCATAGCGATTCGCTGCTGGTCAAGGCTGGGTCCGGCATGTTGACCCTAGGCGTCCCCAGCTCGCCTGGCGTCCCCGAGGCGCTGGCACAATTGACCCTTACCTTGGAATACAACAATCTGGCGCAGGTCGAACAGCTTTTCGCCGAGCGGGGAGGGGAGATTGCCTGCGTGATCGTCGAGCCAGTGGCGGGGAATATGAACTGCATTCTTCCCAAGCCGGGCTTTCTGGAAGGACTGCGCGCGCTGTGCACCAAACATGGCGTCGTGCTGATCTTCGACGAAGTGATGACCGGGTTCCGCGTAGCATTGGGCGGAGCGCAGGAGCATTACGGCGTGATGCCTGACTTGTGCACGCTTGGCAAAGTCGTTGGCGGCGGAATGCCAGTTGGCGCTTTTGGCGGTCGGCGTGAAATCATGGAATACATTGCGCCGCTGGGGCCGGTGTATCAGGCCGGGACGCTTTCGGGCAATCCGGTGGCCATGGCGGCCGGGCTGGCGACCATGGCGCTGGTGATGGAGCCGGGTTTTTATGAAACCTTGGGCGCGCGCACGCAGAATCTGTGCAACGGTTTGCGTGATGCCGCAACTGATGCGGGTATTGCATTGACGACAAACCATGTCGGCGGCATGTTCGGCGTATTTTTCAGCGATGAGGCTGAGGTCGTGGATTTTGCAGGCGTCGGGCGCTGTGACATCGCGCGTTTTAAGGCTTTTTTCCACGGAATGCTGGACGAGGGCGTGTACCTTGCGCCCAGCGCCTTTGAGGCGGGCTTTGTTTCCGGCGCGCATGGCTGCGCGGATATCGACGCCACGGTTGACGCCGCTCGTCGGGTTTTTGCCCGCATGAAGGCCTAATCGCCACGCTTCCTAGGGTTTATTCCAGGATCAAACACGGGTATAAGCAGGTTTTATTGATTTTACTTGGAGTTTGATGATGCGCCCTCTATTTGCCGCCGCTTTGTTGCTTGTTCCTGCCTTGGTCTTTGCCGAGACTGCTCTGTTGAAAGAGGGGCAGGCACTCCCTGCATTCCAGCTCAACGATCAGCACGATAAGCCCTATCCAATCCCCGCAGACACACAGGCCATCGTGTTTACGGCTGACAAGTCGGCGGCTGAAATGATTAACGGGTTTCTTAAGCAGCAACCCGCTGATTACATGAGCCAGCGCAAGATTGTTTACATCGCCGATATCAGCGCGATGCCGGGCATTATCACCAGCATGGTGGCTTTGCCCAAAATGCGCGACTACACCTATCGTATTGCAATAGGTGCGGAAAAAGAGCAAAGCGCCATGATTCCGCGCGCTGAAGATAGCGTGACCCTGATTGAACTTAAGAGCAATCAGGTTTCAAGCATCAAGCAATTCAAAGAAACCGAAGCGAGTGCATTGGCTGCGGCACTGAACGCGCTACCCGCAACTCCCAAGCCTTAATGGCATGTGGAATCAAAGCCAGCTGAGGTCTATCCTGCAATCAAGCCATGGTGTATAAGGCATTCGTATTTTCACCCAGACAGCGAGGGATCTTCCAATGCGCAAATCAATTCAAACAACAGTTCTGCTTTCAGGCGTGCTCATACTCCTTGGGGGGTGTGCTGATATGAGCGCACGACAGCAGTCTGCATTAAGCGGCGCGGCCATTGGTGCAGCAGGCGGCGCGGTGATCGGCAACCAGGCCGGTAATCCGGTCACGGGCGCAGTCATCGGCGCCGGCGTGGGCGCGGCGACCGGATTATTTATCAATCGCCATAATGGCGCTGAATAACAAACGAGTAAGGGCGGTCGCAGTCTATGAAAAAGACGATATTTTTGGTTGGCGTGCTTGCGGGCGGAGCGGTATTTCTTGGCGGATGCGCAGAAATGGATACCCGTCAGCAGTCCACTTTGACGGGCGGCGCGATAGGTGCTGGTGCGGGTGCGATCATCGGCAATCAATCCGGTAATCCGGTGACGGGTGCGGTGGTTGGCGGCGCAGCGGGGGCGCTTATTGGCAATCAGGTCGGGCGTTCGCGCGAAAACAACCGTTAACCGGGGCTTCACGCACGGTTCAGGCTGCGTCCTCCACAGATAAAGAGCTAAAGCTGGCGCGATGCGCGAGCAGGCATAGATCGTTATGTCTGCTTTTTTATTCGGATCAATTATTTAACATAATATACATTATGCGCAGTTATTGATGAGGCAAAAACGCCTCAACCCACTGATTACATTGAAGAAAGTCCTAGAATTAGCTCATGGCGTGGTGCAGTATCTGTCACTCCTGAGCGTGGCTCATTGCGTGACCTGCGTTATGTGACCGCTGGCCTGAGCCTTGAGGCCGCCGCCGCAGCCTGTGGCGTGGATGTGCGCACGTTTCGACGTTGGGAAACGGACAACCGCGCACCGTTGGCCGTGCAAAAACTCTTGGTATTCCTTTCGGGTGAACTGATGCACTTAGACCCGCAGTTCAAGGGCTTCCGTATCCGTGACGGTAAGCTGTTTCATGACCAAGCGCCTTTTGGTGTGACCCTTGGTGATATTCGGGCTGTACGTTGGATTCTCGCTGAACGGGATGAGTTGCGCCTGGCCGTCAAGCGGCTGCAATCCACGGCGGAACCATTACCCGCGTCGCTCGCATCGCCCGAACATGCACCCATTCACGCTGGGGCGCGAGAGGCGGACACGCCTCGCGCTGATTCTGGGCTTGTCTATTCTTCAACAAGTGAGCCGCTACCCTCGGAATTGTTCATACATGCAGCCAGAAACGCTGATACAGCGCCTTCTGCGTGTATAGACATTTCTTCGACAACTGGCCGCGCCAATCCGATTTTAACCCCCAAGGGTACGCCCTCGCCTGCCTGTGTCTATACAACCAAGCATAAGCCGCGCTATGGTAGTGTTGGCGTGTATAGACAGCATAAGAGGCCAGAGCATGAAACGGGAATTGCTGACGGTGAGAATCGACGCGGAACTGAAAAACCAGTATCAACAACTGGCCGCGCTGCATGGTCAAAGCGTGTCGGACATGCTGCGCCAGCACATGCAGGAGCGCGTGCAGGCCTTCATGCAGCCCGCGACCAAGGCCACGCCACCCAAGAAGCCCCCAGCGCCACCCCACAAGCACAAGCGCCGCTAAGGCCTGCGCCAAGCGTCAACAAGGGGCGGCGTTCGGATTCGGAACGTCCTGCCGTTACACAACGTAACGCCCTGCCCGTTCCAGATCGGAACATGCGGCCGGGTGACGCATCCGCACACACTTCATCGACAACCGCGCCCCTCGAACAACCCAGCGCCGGGCGCGGCTCGGACGTGCTACAGGGCAAGGCAGCAAACGGGGAGGGGGTAGCCCCCAGCGGGGGGGAACCCCGTTTGCTCGCGTTGCCTTCAGTTCAGAGTGACGGGCTTCGGCGCAAGCGGCTCGATGACCTGGCAAACGGTGAAGGCCGTGCACCGCGTAACCCGCAAGCCTCAACCAATGAGGAAACACGTTCGGCGCACGTTTGCAGCCAATCGACGCACGATAGCGCCCAAATTAGACAACAATATACATTATGCGCAGTTTCTGATGAGGTAAGTTCCAGCCAAGCTCCTGATTCATCAACAGAAATTGACATAACGCCTCGCATCAGCGGCTATCAAGGTGCATTATCTGTCACTCCAAAACACGGCAGCATGTATGACCTGCGATTTGTCCATGCGGGTCTGAGTCTTGAAGCCGCCGCCGAAGCCTGTGGCGTGGATGTACGCACGTTCAGGCGTTGGGAAAAAGACAATCGCGCACCCTTGGCGGTGCAAAAACTTTTGTCCTTTCGACCCGGTTACTTGGCGAGGTTCGCGATCCGGGACTGGGTTTGTCTATTCTTCGGCGTGCAGCAAATAAAAAAACCCCGTTAAAGGGGCTTGGCGAAGCACATCTAAAGATAAATCATGTCGTTGAATGCTTGCTCTGGTAATCCGCAATAGCTGCTGCAATGGCATCTTCAGCGAGCACCGAACAGTGAATTTTTACCGGCGGCAACTCAAGCTCTTCAGCTATATCCTTATTTTTGATTTGCTTGACTTCATCCAGCGTCTTGCCTTTAACCCACTCAGTCACCAGCGAGCTGGACGCGATGGCTGAACCACAACCGTAGGTCTTGAATTTGGCGTCTTCAATCACGCCTTGCTCATTCACCTTAATCTGAAGACGCATGACATCCCCGCAGGCCGGCGCACCAACCATACCAGTACCTACGCTTGGATCTTCCTTATCAAAACTGCCGACGTTACGCGGATTTTCATAGTGATCGATAACTTTGTCAGTGTATGCCATAGCGGTATCTCCAAGAGTTCATTAAAAATTAGTGATGCGCCCACTGCACCGTGCTCAAATCAATGCCGTCTTTGTACATTTCCCACAAAGGCGACAACTCACGCAGTTTTCCAACCGCTTTTTTGACCAGGGCAATCACATCATCAATTTCTTCCACCGTGGTGAAGCGCCCGAAAGAAAAGCGGATCGAGCTATGCGCAAGTTCATCGTTGCGCCCCAGGGCTCGCAGAACATAACTTGGCTCCAGACTGGCCGAAGTGCAGGCTGACCCTGAGGATACGGCGATATCCTTCAGTGCCATCATCAGCGACTCACCCTCGACATAGTTAAAGCTGACATTCAGATTGTGCGGCACGCGCTGCTCGAAATCGCCGTTCAAATAGACCTCTTCCATGTCCTGCAATCCTGCCCACAGGCGATCGCGCAGCATACGAATACGCTCAATTTCACTCGCCATTTCCCGACCTGCAATACGGAAAGCTTCACCCATCCCGACAATCTGGTGCGTAGGCAAGGTACCCGAACGCATTCCGCGTTCATGCCCTCCTCCGTGCATTTGCGCTTCAATGCGAATACGCGGCTTACGGCGCACATACAGTGCGCCAATACCCTTGGGGCCATAGGTCTTGTGCGCTGAAAAGCTCATCAAATCCACGGGAAGACTTTCCAGATCAATATGAACCTTTCCTGTTGCCTGAGCAGCATCTACATGAAAAATGACCCCCTTCTCTCGGCAAATTGCGCCAAGTCCTGCGATATCCTGAATCACGCCAATTTCGTTGTTCACGAACATCACGGATGCCAGCACGGTGTCTTCGCGTAATGCGGCTGCAAACTTGGCGTGATCCACCAAACCGTTCGGCTCGGGGTCAAGATATGTCACCTCATACCCATCTCTTTCCAGTGCGCGACAGGTGTCGATGACCGCCTTGTGCTCAGTCGTGATCGTGACAATATGACGACCTTTCTTCTTGTAAAACTGCGCCGCCCCCTTGATCGCCAGGTTGTTGGACTCGGTTGCGCCCGAGGTCCAGACAATCTCCTTTGGATCTGCGCCCACCAGTGCCGCCACCTGATCGCGAGCATCTTCAACGGCTTCCTCGGCTTTCCAGCCAAAAGAATGCGAACGCGAGGCCGGGTTGCCAAATACCCCATCGGCCGTAAGGCAAGCGCACATCTTTTTGGCGACACGCTCATCCACTGGCGTGGTTGCGCTGTAATCAAGATAGATCGGAAGTTTAAGCGTCATGTTCAGTATCCAGAATGCTAGGCTAGGTCGCCAATTGTACGTGTTTCATCAAGCTGCTTGTGAAGGCGCACTCATCTGCACCGTGCGACGCACGTTCGCAGGCGTGCTCAGGGACGGCGCCTGAGCACGCACAAAATCGTCCAAACTCATATTGGCCAAAAAACCGTAGAGTTTTTGACTGAAGTCATGCCACATATCGTGCGCCTCGCCGCGTGCGCCGCGGCGATAGGACGCGAAAAAGCGCTCACGCTCCGCCGGAGAGCGATCATCGACCGCATCCATGATCTGAGCCATATTGATCTCGGCAGGATGAATCGCCAGGCAATACCCTCCCCCAGGTCCTCGCACGCCGTTCACTAGACCATGCTTGCGCAAGCGCGAAAAAAGCTGCTCAAGATACGAAAGCGACATTCCCTGCACCTGGGCAATATCCGACAAGGTCATCGGCCCGCGCGCGCTGTGCGCCGCAAGGTGCATCATTGCGGTGATTGCATGGCGTGATTTAGTTGATACCCTCATGGCTGAACCCCTCCCGATATCTTGGTTTGATCTTTTGAGCCTTACCTTAGCTCGTTTGTCAGGAATACTACCTTCCTGAGCAAATTAGTCAAGAATACGACACACAAAGTTCATACCTGGATAAACTCATACTGGCGGTGCAGTACATGGCGCAGCCACTTGTACAAAAAACGGTTCAGGCGCCAACGCACATCGAGACAACGCTCCCCACGCCGCCCCATGGCCACGCAGTCACGCCCGCGCAATCGACCGGAAACAGCTTCGGCGACGCGAGCATCGTGATAAATACGCACGTGAATGTTTGGAGCTTCGCTGATCGAAGCATCGTCAGCCCGGAGTCGGTAAAACAGATCGGAAGAGCGTCGTGTAGGGAAAGAGTGTAGATCTCGGTGGT